>NZ_JAMTCC010000021.1:0-98988 GCF_025370265.1 Shewanella septentrionalis
CATGGGGGAGGCTTTAGGTGCAAGCCCTTGGCGCTCAATCTGAAGCTGTGTTACCCACTTACTGACCGTCGATTTCCCCACGTTCATGGCTTTTGCGGCCGCTTCTTGTGTGTAACCTTGCTCAACGACTAATTGAGCGGTTTCGAGCTTAATGGCTGCGCTATATCGAGCACGTTTACTTTTATTCATGTTGTCACCTAAATGGGTTATGAGAGGATCATAACATTTCTTATTAGGTGGCCAAATTCACTATGCCACTACACCCCGAGGTGACCATATATGTCCCTGATTTCTTAGCTTGAATGCTTGTTTATGTTTTTTCCTGCAGCAACCTAAGACCTTTCTTTTTATTTTGAATCCAATTTCCAGCAAGAACTACAACTGAGCTTGATAAAACCCCTATTAAGAATGAAATAAAATATTCGAAATATGCTTGCTCACGGCTGATTTTGTTTTGATACGCAAACATCGCATCCAACTTGCTTTGGTCTAATTCTAAAATCTGCTTAATTTGATCTCGTTCAGATTCTAATTGTTCCGTTTCTTTGGCAATCAGTTGAACTGCTGATTTCTGGGACTCTACGTAATTACTTAAGGTTTGTAGGGATGCTTGAATTTGATCAAGTTCATTAATCTTATTTTCTATTGACTCATCTCTAGAAGCGGTACTAAGGGCAATAGATGCAATACTAATCAATATTCCGAGCATCGAAGCTATTGATGATAAAGCGCTAATTTTAGTCACCGTTGTCCACGTAGACCAAAATTTAGTAGGAGCGAGCTCTTGATTGAGGTGCTTAATTGCATCTTCTGTTTCTGTCGGGCAACGACTTCCATTAGCTAAGACCTGACTCTTATAACCCAGCAGTTTTTTCCTGATCACTTCTTTTTCAGACCTAGACAAATCACAATTGTATGCGCCACTATGTAACTCTTGATACTCATCAACTTTCATTAAATCTCACTTCCTTCCCCAAAAACATAACGTCTTAGTATTTATTCGCTGTTTGAACGGCATAAATCGATTGTTGGACTTGACAGCTACCACATCCATGTCAATTGGTATAAATGATGCTATAGGAATTTACTTTTTTGCGGTAGCTGTTTTTTATACAGTTTGGTCGGTAATTACTTGATATCGTTTTGGCTTTTTCATTCTTTTACACTCACGTCTTAATGATGGGATAGGCACCACTCTCTTGTTATTAACGGCTAACTCCGAAGCAACAGAATACGCCTCCCCTCGGAGTTGCCGCAGGGCGAATAGACAAATTGCGTGAGTCTCGCCATGGATGGCGGGCTAGCTTTCGCAGGTGCAGGGACGCATCCTTCGGAAGCGATAGCAAATTTGGCAATGAGCACAAGGGGCTTTCAACTCCGTTAGGGGCGTCTTGGAGCATCCAAGGAGGATAGGACGAGCAGTCCTCCTTGGTCGGGTGTGGGGTGAAGCCCCACGACTTTGATTTTGATTGATAAACTCAAATGAAAAATGCGAAGACTCCCATAATACTCAGATATCTAAAAATCATCCCCCAAAATGATGCCAAAGTAATTGATTGATATAATTATTTATGGAATTGCATTTAGCTGTAAGTATTTATTCGCCAATAAAAAAGCCAGACAGAGTCTGGCTTTCGTTTATCAATAAGTCGTTAGGACTTAGGCGTCGCTATCACCCAGTGACAGCAGGGTCGCATTACCACCGATAGCGGTGATGTTATTAGTGCGAGTCTTTTCAGTCACGAAGCGAGTTAAGTAGTGTGGACCACCGGCTTTAGGACCTGTGCCTGACAGGCCTTGACCACCGAAAGGCTGTACACCCACTACAGCGCCGATTTGGTTACGGTTGATATACACGTTACCCACGTTCACTTTATCTGCAACTTCAAGGGCATGGCCTTCGTTACGGCTGTGGATACCTAAGGTTAAACCAAAGCCTGTGCTGTTGATCTCGTTGATCACGTGGGCAAGTTCAGATGCCTTGTAGCGGATAATGTGCAGGATTGGGCCAAAGTGTTCTTTCTCAAGCACTTTAATCGAATCGATTTCAACCGCCGTTGGCGACACAAAGTGACCGTTCTCAGTGCCAGTAGGAAGCGGCATTTGCTTAATAAGCTTACCGACTTGCTTGATGTGGTCGATGTGCGCATCTAAGTTGGCTTTGGCGGTAGCATCAATCACTGGGCCTACGTCAGTTTTCACTGAGCTTGGGTTGCCAATCACTAACTCATCCATTGCGCCTTGCAGCACTTCGATCACGCGATCGGCGATGTCTTCTTGGAGGAAGAGTACGCGCAATGCAGAACAGCGTTGACCTGCGCTAGTGAATGACGATGAAACCACATCGTTAACCACTTGCTCAGGTTGTGAGGTTGAGTCCACCACCATGGCATTTTGACCGCCAGTTTCGGCGATTAATGGAATAATCGCGCCATCACGGTTAGCCAGTGTACGGTTAATCAGTTTTGCCGTGCCAGTTGAACCGGTAAAGCACACACCACCGATACGTTCATCGGCCGTAATTGCGCTACCCACAGTCGCACCTGTACCCGGTAGGAATTGCAGCACCTCGACAGGAATACCTGCTTGGTGAGCGAGTTGCACTGCACGGTAACCAATAATCGAGGTTTGCTCCGCGGGTTTTGCGATAACTGTGTTACCCGCCGCTAATGCCGCTGACACTTGACCTAAGAAGATAGCCAGTGGGAAGTTCCATGGGCTGATACACACGAACACGCCGCGGCCTTGGAGGAAGAGTTCGTTTAGCTCTCCCGTTGGACCAGGAAGCAGTTCAGGCTTCGCCATCATCTTCTTGGCTTGTACTGCGTAGTAACGACAGAAATCAACGGCTTCACGGACTTCGTCGATACCGTCTTGAATGCTCTTGCCCGCTTCACGGGTGCACAGGGCGATCAATTCTTCGCGGTTTTCTTCTAATAAATCCGCTAGCTTTTGCAGTGCTGATGCACGGGTTTCCACTGGCGTACGTGCCCAAGAGGCAAATGCCGTTTCGGCGGATGCCAGTGCTTGTTCTATGGCTGCGTCATCGGCAAAGGCCACTTGACCCACGGTTTGGGTGGTATCGAATGGGCTAACAACCGTTTTATGTTCGCCAGTTAAAGTTTTACCGTTAACCAGAGGACCCGCTTGCCATTGGGTATTTTTAAATTGTTCTAAAGCTGCGAAAAACGGCTCAGATTCGGAAATGATGTTCATATTGAGTCCCTTGGAATTTTTGCGTTCGCTACCGAAAATATCGGCAGGTAATACGATTTTGTTGTTAGCCAGGGTTTTATAGCCCGTCAGCGTTTTTAGCGGATGCACCACTAATGACTCGATGGGGGTTTTAGGATCGACAAGCTTATGGACGAACGACGTGTTAGCGCCGTTTTCCAGCAAACGACGCACTAAGTAGGGCAGCAGATCCTTATGGGCACCGATAGGCGCATAAATACGTACCGATTTGGCGCCAGCTTCCGACAGAATAGTGTCGTACAGCTCTTGTCCCATGCCGTGTAAGCGTTGGAATTCATGGTGACGATCGCCCGCCATATCTGAAATCGCCGCCACAGTTTGCGCATTGTGGCTAGCAAATTGTGGGTAGATAGCGCCGCGAGTTGCATCCGATAGCAAGTAGCGGGCGCAGGCGAGGTAAGACACGTCAGTACCAGCTTTGCGAGTGTAGAGTGGGTAAGCGGCTTCGCCCGCTTGTTGCGCCCATTTCAGTTCGCTATCCCAATAGGCGCCTTTTACCAGACGTAAGGGGATTTCATCGCCTTGCTCTTTGGCAAGACGCGTTAACCAAACCAGTACGGGCAGGGCACGCTTAGAGTAAGCCTGCACGACTATGCCGAGTAATCCCCAGCCTTTTGCTGCATCTGAATTAAACAGTTTTTGGAACAGTTTCAGTGATAATTCGAGGCGATCGACTTCTTCAGCATCAATAGAAATACCGATATTTAAGCCACGAGCCAGTTTTATCAGGCGGATAACTGTGTCGTACAGTTCAGTTAAAACGCGGTCTTCATTGGCCACTTCGTAACGTGGGTGCAATGCCGATAGCTTGATTGAGATCGTTGGGCGCGGTGATTCATTTTCGTTATAGCTTTGAGCACCGAGCTCGGTTATCGCATTGGCGTAATCGGTATAGTATTTTTCGGCATCTTTGCGCGTTAATGCTGCTTCACCCAGCATGTCGTAGGAATGGGTATAGCCTAACTTACGCTTGTCTTCGCTGTTCTTCAGGGCTTCTTTCATGTTGCGGCCCAGTACGAACTGCTTACCCATGATCTTCATCGCGGCCATCATGGCTTGGCGGATCACTGGCTCGCCGAGGCGATTAACTAAGCGGCTCAGTAAGTTGCTTGGGGTGCCATCGATTTTTTTATCGAGTTTAACAATCTTACCTGTGAGCATTAAGCCCCAGGTCGATGCATTAACGAGTACAGAGTCACTCTTACTCATGTGCTCATCCCACTTAGCGCCTGAAAGCTTATCTTCAATCAGTGCATCGGCAGTGGCCGCATCGGGAATACGCAGCAGCGCTTCGGCTAAACACATCAGGATAATGCCTTCCTGTGTTTCTAAGCTGTACTGTTGCAGAAAGGCATCAATGCCGACCATCAACCCTTTTTTATCGAATTGACGAACCTTGTTAACCAGTTCGTGGGCACGACGAGTGACGCGCTCTATGGCTTCATCACTGGAGGGAACTAGTTGGATCAACTCTGACAAGTATTGTTCTTCATCGACAATGTAGTTGTCGCTGATCGCTTTGAACAGTTCGTCGAGATTGGCAGAATCGTAGCGGCCTGCCAGCACTTCACTCGCTTTGAACATAGTTATCGCTTCCATCTTGGCCGTTATTGGGGCGCTATTGTTGAAACAAATTGGGAGGCGCTAAACGCATTTGATATTTTGTATACAATATGAAGGTTTGCGCGCGCCGATTATACAACCAAAATGTGACGGACAACACTATAGCGTGAAAGATTGTGAAGCTTGTTTGATTGGCTTGTTAATAATACCAATCGTATTAAATATCTGTTCATTCAGCGGGAGTTCAACGCGCTTTAGACAAGGCGAAGGCTTGAAGGCATAGTGGTGCTCTGTCGAAAGCCTTAAACGCAGTATAAAGCGCGTTGAAACCCGCCCTTCGGGAGCCTCACAGGCATCCCACTCCCGTGTTGCATTGACTTAAAAGGGAATGACCATTTCTGCGTCAATGCGCCTTGGATTGAGATGCCTGTGAGGCTCTGAACTGATTAGATATTTAAGATGATTGGTATAAGTCGATGTAACGCTTGATTGACAAAAAAGCCAGTGTTTGAAAACACTAGCTTTTGGAAGATAAATTAAGACTTTTTGCAGGTCAGACTTACATCCAACGTTTTTTACTGCGACGTTGTGGTCTAGGTAAATACACTAAAATAATGCCTAGGATTAACCCCATACCTGCAATTAACCCGCCTTGGCGCCATAGTTCAAAACGCTCATCTTGGGCTGAGCGATCAACCGCGACTTTAAGTTCATCACGTTCTTGAGTGGTTTTGGCTAGGTTTGTTTCCAACTCGTTTAGCTTGGCCTTCAGTTCGGTTACTTCGTCGGCGTGGTTATCAGTCGAACTTAATACTTCCGCTAGTTTAGCTTTAGCTTGTGCAAGCTCAGTGGTTAACGCTGGCACTTGTTCACGGAAACTTTGAGTCGAGCTGATTAGGTTAGTTTGCACCCAACCTTCGCGGCCTTTATGGTCGATGATCTTAGAGTAATCGCCTTGGGTTTCGTTGAGCAGTGTCACAGGTCGACCGGCTTCAATTGATCCAAGAATTCGGAACTCAGTACCTGGGCCACCTAAAAGATAAAGGAACACGTTATCCGAGATGTAACGGGATTGGCCTTCGGCCAGCAGGTTGGAAGACAGTAACATCATTCCTACCAGAGTCAGGAGTCTAAACACTTTTGTATTCTCATCAACGAAATAGTCTGCACATGCTAGGGATTTGAGGCCTGTAATGCAAGAGGGAAGTCATAGACTTCCCTCAACTTTACTGCATCCATGCTATGACCATTCCCATTTCACTCTATCTTTCCTAAGACCTTCTAGTCCTAGGCGCTAATATTACTTAACTTCAGTAACTTATTTAGCTAAACCTCTTAATTAAAGATACCTTTAATCATAAAGAAGAAGATGATTGATAGGCCTGCGCCTGCAGGTAGGGTCACAACCCAAGATACGACGATATTACGCACCACACCAATGTTAATCGCTGCAATACCACGGGCCATACCCACACCTAATACCGCACCGACTAAGGTTTGAGTGGTAGAGATAGGTAAGCCTGTGCCCGATGCGATAACTACTGTCGAAGCCGCTGCTAATTCAGCTGCAAAACCACGACTTGGCGTCAGGTGAGTGATGTTTTTACCTATGGTTTGCATCACGCGCTGACCAAAAATTGCCAGACCCATCACGATACCTACGGCACCTAAAGGTAGAATCCACCAGACTAATGGTGATTTTGATGCAATTTCACCGCCGCTGTTAACGACAGAAACCACCGCCGCTAAAGGACCAATCGCGTTGGCAACGTCGTTTGAGCCATGGGCGAAAGCCATACAACAGGCCGTCAGTACCATTAAGATCGCAAACACTTTTTCAACGTTTTTGAACTGGGTTTGACGGTCGTTTTTATCGCTCATTTGTAAACGTGAAATGGCCACTTTACCAAATAAACCCACCACAACTGCGATAGCGCCCGCTAACAGGTAAGCTTCTGCGCCACTTAAGTGAATACCCACATGGGATAAGCCCTTAAGAATGGTCACTAACGACATGATAAAGCCAGCGAATGCCATATAGAAAGGCACATAACGCTTAGCATTGCTCAATGGGTCGTCAGTGTTGAAAATAAGCTTTTGTACGCTTTGGAATATGATAAAAGCCATAAAGCCTGAGATTGCAGGGGTAATCACCCAAGAACCTACAATACCGCCTACTTTACCCCATTCGACCGATTCAGTACCGACACCGACTGCCGCGAAACCTATGATGGCACCGACGATAGAGTGAGTTGTTGATACTGGCCAACCTAAAGCTGACGCAACCACTAGCCAAATACCTGCCGCTAAAAGCGAACCTATCATGCCGTAAACCAGCAATTCAGGGGTGTTTGTAAAGTAGCTTGAATCAATGATCCCATTACGGATCGTGCTGGTGACTTCGCCACCGGCTAAATAAGCGCCCGCAAACTCAAAGATCATCGCGATAATAATCGCTTGTTTGATCGTAATTGCGTTTGAACCTACAGAGGTTCCCATCGCATTGGCAACGTCATTGGCGCCAATACCCCATGCCATGAGAAAACCAAATGCAGCCGCAACGGCAATAAGCCACGGGCCATTGGTGACTAAGACGTTAGCCACCTCAATACCTGCATCAACCATATTGATACCTTGATAACCTTATTTGTTAAACGCGAGCCAGCATAAGCTCAAGACGTGAACCGACGCGTTCGGCAAGATCTGCAAGACCACCGACCCATTCAATCGTTTTGTAGAGGAACATCACATCGACAGGATTCAATTCAGATTCCATGGCGAATAACTGACGGCGTAACTGAATTTGTAGATCGTCAGTATCTTCTTCGATGATATCGAGTTCGTTGATCATTTTTGCCACTAAGTCGACTTCACGACCACGGAAACCTGTTTCTAACAGATCTTCGAGTTCATTAATGACTTGTTTTGCTAGTGCTACCGCATCGATACAGCGTTGTAGATAAGCAATAAAAGGGACTTGCATGACCTGAGGGATTAACAGCTGACGGCCGATAACACGACCAGAAATATCTTTTGCTTTGTTGGCAATCTTGTCTTGTTGAGTTAAAAGTTCCAATAAATCTGTACGTTCTACTGGCATAAACAAACCGCTTGGCAGAGTCAGGCGGATTTCACGCTTCAGTGAATCTGCTTGCTTCTCGGCTAAACTAATTTGCTTACGTAATTGAACTGCACTGTCCCAGTTACCTGTGATAGTGGCTTCGAAAAAGGGGACGAGTAACGATGCGCAATCGTGTACTTTGTCCATGTGCTCTTGAAGAGGCTTAATTGGCGATTTTGCAAACACGCCCAAAATAGAGTTTACTGGCATTGCCGTTTACCTATTTAGATTGTTCCATTATTGGAAAAAGCGGGCGCATGTTAACCTATGCGTCCGCGTATTGAAACTGTGTTTTTTCAGAAAAAACGACAGCTTTATTCTAACGGGTTATATACCAACTGCAAAACCAAATCCTACGGGATTTTTATGACACATTTGTGACATTATGAACTAAAGATGACGCATCAATGAATGTTTGATGACAAAATGAGCGGTAACGCAATGAATGCTGAGATTGAATTAAAACTGTTTTTCCTGCCGATATATCAAGAATCCCTGATAAATAAGTTAGATAGTCTCGATAATGCCGTACCTCAAGGTAAACGTCGTTTGGCGAATGGTTACTTCGACTCACCTGACTTACAACTGCGTCAGTGGGACATGGGTTTGCGGGTGCGCGGTTACGATGGGCACAGGGAGCAGACCATAAAAACCGCTGGGCAAGTCGTGGGCGGGATTCATTCGCGGCCCGAATATAATGTGACTATCCAAGCCGATAGCCCAGATTTAAGTCTATTCCCAGCCAGTATTTGGCCCGCCGATGCGGATTTAGCCGCCACACAAGCCCAGTTGACCTGTATATTTCACACCGATTTTTATCGCCGTGCTTGGCATGTCCAAATTGATAATAGCTTGGTCGAAGTGGCGTTAGACATAGGTGAAATCACCGCCAATGGTCAGCAAGAAGCGCTGTGTGAGCTCGAGTTTGAACTCCTCAGTGGCGATACTGAGGCACTACTTAAGCTGGCTATGCAAGTGGCGAGCGTGGTGCCTGTGCGGTTAGGTAAAGCCAGTAAAGCACAGCGCGGCTATCGATTAGCGGGTAAAGCTAATCCGCTCGATTTAAACGCATTGGAATTTTTGCCACTGACAGAGTCACATGATTCTTCTTCACAGGATTTAAGTGCAAACTGCCAAATCCTGCTTGAAACCGCGCTTGAGCGTTGGCAATTATTAGAAAGCATGATTGCAGAGGAAAGCGAACCCGAAGCCTGTGTGGCACTGTGGTGGCGAATGCGTGCCTGTATTCGTTTGCTGCGTATGACCTTAAGTCAGTTCAAGTTATTGAATGTGAAACTCTCTAGTCAATTCATGTCGATTGAAAAACAGCTCGATTTTATCGAGCAAGCACAAGCGCTGACTGCCTTGCTTGGAAGCCAAAGGGGCTTGTTCGCAAAGCTTGGTCAACATGCTCAAGTTAACGCGCGCCTTATGGTGCAACTGACAGAGATGAATCTGAAGGGACGTTTACTCTCCCTGTGGCAACAAACTGAATATGGTCAATTACAGCTGGCGATAGTTGAACTATTGCTTAAGATCAGTGCAGGTGAAGTGGACATCAGTAATCAGCCTAGCTTACGCCAGCATGCCGACCGCGCCCAGCAAGCCTCTTGGATGGCAATCGTGGAGGTAATGCCACTCAATAGTGTCATGACCAGTGCAAATTACCTGCAAGTGGCTGCAGTGCTTGATGAGAGCATCTTAGTCGGTCACGCCTATGGCAGTTTATATGAGGCGAAATCACGGGATGCATTTCGCGCACCTTGGCAAGATCTGGTGCTCGGGATTAAAACCTTAGCCTGCTACCGCGCGGTGCAGGATGCGAGCCGAGCGTTGGATATTGATTTAACTGAATGGCTGGAAGATAAACAGCAAAGTTTGTTATTTGCCATGGAGTCGACGCGTCGTAATGCGATGCAGCAACAGGGCTATTGGTAGGGTTATGTTTATAACGTTGAACTAATTTTAAGTCTATTGACTGGCGCAGCACTGATTCTAGCTCGGCACTGAAAAATACTAAGGGCTCAATCCACATTGGATTGAGCCCTTTCTTTTGCAGATTGTTAGCCCATTCTTCGCTAAATCAGTTGTTTCTGTTTTCGATAACTTGCTTCAGCTCTGCAATTTTTGCGAGCATTTGCGCTTGGTTCTGTTCCATCTTTTGCTGGTTTTCTTCCATTCTAGCTAACGCTAGTTCAAGCTCTGATTTGATTTCGGCTTTATGGGCCTCTTGGCGCTCCTGTCGCTCAGTTTCATCGGGCGCGACAAATACCGACGCCATATAACCTGAGATCACCCCAAAAAAGCTCACGCCGCTGACAATCACAATACCGCCTATGATATGGCCAGCTGTCGTCACCGGATAATAATCGCCGTAACCGACGGTCGAGATAGTGACTAACGCCCACCAAATCGCTTGTTCTGCGGTTTGGATATTAGCGCCTTCTGTGCCGCTTTCGACGATCAAAATGATCACTGAGGCTAAGGTCAGAATCGTCACCATAGCGACGAGCAAACTGGCTAAGGTGGCTTGTTTACGTTGTTTGATCAGCGGAAGCAGCAGTGAACGACTCATGCGGATCAGGCGAATTACCCGCAGGATTTGGAACAAGCGTGCCATCCGCAGGGCTTCAATTGCCGGAATGCTGGCAATAAAATCAATCCAATGGTGTTTAATGAAAAAGCGTTTATCGCGAGCTCTGAACAACCCAATAAAGAAGTTGATCATGAAAATCATACAAATGCTGGTATCGACAAAAAAGAGTAAGCGGTAGGTTTCGCTATCGAGGCGGCCGAAGGTCATGACGAGCACTATGATCACCGACAGCAAGGATAGCAACATCATCGCCATTTCGAATGGAGAAGGGCTGCCAAGGGTGCGAAGTGACCATGGGGTTTTATCTGTCATGCCAAACATGATCCCTGTTAAGTGCGGCGAATGTCTCAACTAAAGTAAAAGACTTTAGGCTGTGAGTAAATTGTCTAAGCCAATAAAATCGAATTTCGTCAATTAATTGCACAGGCTATATATTCAATAGCCTGTGCAATGTTTGTGGGAGTTATTTCTTATCTACAAAGTGAACTAAATCGTCGAGGACTCGGCGTTTAATTTCTAGCTGCGAATCGGCGCTTAACCCATATTTTTCTGCCAGTTGTACATAGTCATCGGCATTGAGTGACACAGTAAGACGCGGACGCGTTGGTCGTTTCGACACGCTAAGGCCTAAAATCGTGCGAATTTGATCCGAAGGGCTCACACCTGCATCTAACGCGGCTTTACGAATTGAGTATTGAAATTTTTCATCGAGATCGAAGGCGACTTGCGTTGCTTTCGCGGCCTGTTGGTTCTTTAACCATTGCTCGGGGAGAGGGTGTTTGGTCTTACTCATGGCGTATTACCTATTGCTATCAACCGTTTCTAGCGCTTATCTGTGAGATTGTATTGGGATTATCGATAAAGTGCGAGCGCGCACTTTATCTTATTTTTGGCTTATTTCGCTGGCCAGTATTCCCGAATATCCGTCAGTGGGCGATATAAGGTCAAGAGAACATCTGTATCGCCACCTTCGTAGACTTCCACTTCGACGGCGCGGCTTTCATCGTCATCGAGCAGTAAATAGTACTCGAAGGGCTCACCCGTGGCGCCATTGGCGTCTTGTGGTGGCCTTTGGCCGCGGTAGTCCTGACGATGGAAATAGCCAAAAGCGGCAAACGTCACTTGGTGATATTGCTTTCCAAGCCATTGTTGCAGTTTTTCCGTTAAGTCGGCTGGTAATTCTTTCGTGGTTAACTCGGCATGACCCGGTTCATCGAACAGGGCGCTGAACTGCTCAAGATCGAATAATTGTTCCACTTGGGCGCGGGAAATTTTAATCGAGAAGGCGAGATAGGTTTCGTCGTCTTCTTCGATGCTTAAAAAGAGTGTGTCGCTACCATGGCCTTTAAGTAACCATTCGGCTTGCTGATTACGTTCAGACTCATAAGTATGTACGGCTTCTACCCTCAATTGTTGACCACGAAGTTGTTGCGGCAGGGCAAAGCTGTCATCAATTGAGATCATGTCGCCCACATTGAGCTGGGATGGGTGATTGAGCTCGCGCTGTGGCGCTGCTTTCTTACCAAAAATACTATTGAAAAACCCCATAGTGACTCCTGCTGACTATGCTCGCGTGCGGCTTCAAATCGATTGGCTGCGGATCGTAACGGGCGATAGTGGTCAATTATTTTATGCGGATGAAACAAAAAAATGCCGAGGTCAGTAGGGGGTGATGCTCCCACTGAGACTCGGCATTCGGTCAATCATTGCTTAGCTTTTACGTGCTTTGATTCGGTCTAGCACAGCATTTGCGTTCGACTTTTGCTCACCAATACCGGCTTCGGCTAGCTTAGATTGCAGTGACTTGTCGCTGTTTTCATCGGCTAAGGTTTCTGCCGCTTTCAGGCGGTCGTCAAACTGTTGCTGACGTGCCTTGATGCGCTCAAGTGAATCTTTAGCGTTCAGCAGCTTAGAGTTGCTAGACGCGAACGAGTCAGTAATGGTTGCCGTGGCTTTTTGCACGCTTTCAGTGGTTTTAACCATGCTCAGCTGACGCTGATAATCAGACAGTTGACGCTCGGTTTTCTTCACTAAGTCTTTCAAACGTGCTGCATGGGCGCTAAAGCTATCGTTGGCAGTTTGCTGCTCAGCAAGCTCTTGATCGAGCTGGGCGATTTTTTCAGCGACTTCAATTGCTAAGGCTTCATTACCTTTGTCCAATGCTTGAGTCGCATACCCTTCGTGCTCGGCAATCGAGCGTTTCAGGCGGTCGATTTCACGGCTGGCTTGCATTTCTTTCGCCATGACATCGGTCAGTTCACGTTTAGCGTTGGTTAAATGTTTCTCGGCGTCGCGAATTTCCTGTTCGAAAATACGCGTTGAGTTTGCGTCAACGATGCTTTGGCCAACTTCGGTGGCACCACCGCGAAACGCTGTTAAAATTTTATTCAGAATGCCCATTTTGTGGCTCCTTATTTTAGATAGTCGACCATTTCATCGATAACTTCTAAACAGTTATCGGATAAAACTGCTAATTCTTGCTCGATTTCGAGCATGCTAGATTGCAGTGAAAGCGCGCCGTAAACTACGTATTTGTCATCAATTTTCGCAAAGGCTGACAAGGGCATCGGAATGTTGAGTTCTAGCATGGTTTCAAACATTTCGCTGCGACGTTCTTGGTTTACTTCGTTCTCGCCCCACAGGTAACTGATGCAAAGAATCTGGTTATCCGTCACCGATACGAATACCGGTATTTCTTCACGGCCAACCACATTCACTTGCAGTACTTCGACTTCGCCATCAATAGGATAACAATCGAATTGAAAGCCGGTTTGGCTATTATTGCCAAGACTGTTGAGGTGATTGGCAAGGGTATGGATATTCATATTTGTCCTTATTGACATATTATGTCTGTGTTCAAAGATAGCACCGAGACATAATATGTCAAGCACTATCTTGTCCTATTAAAAAAGATTCAGTCCCTGATTCTCGGACCAATCTTGCAAATGGTAGTGATACAGCTGCAACGAACCCAATTCATTGGGTTTTATTTTGGCGGCATCTTGATAAAAATTGGCTGGAAACTCAAAGGCGCCATCCACTAAACCTAAAGTGAGCCAGTCATCTTTGATGGGCAGCTCAGTTAACTTAGCTAGTCTGTGTTGTGCATCGAGCCCACCTGCGGTGGCTATACTCCAACCCCATTCGCCAAAACTGGGCACATTATGATGGTACTGCTTGACGTCAAATCCCGCCAATGCCAAGGTTTTTGCTACCGAAATAAAGGCCTTAGGGGCATGGTAAGGCGATGTTGACTGTACAGTCAGAGCGCCATCACTGCTCATAAGTTCCTTTAATTTACGGTAGAAATAGTCCGAATAGAGCTTATTAAGATCGGGATGGCTCGGATCGGGCAAGTCTACGATAATCGCATCGTATTTCACGCCTGTGGCAATCAGTTTATCGACACCATTAAATGCATCGTCGTTGATCACTGTGACACGGGGATCGTTCAGTGCATTGCCATTGAGCGCCAACATAGCGCGGCTCAAACGCTCGGGCATATCCGTATCGGGCGACTTAAATAATTGCACTAGGCCTACATCGAGATCGAGCAGCGTCACTTGCTCAGGCTCCCAGCGCAGCACTTGCTTAAGACCGAGTCCATCGCCACCGCCAATGATCAACACCTTGTTATGGCGAGCACTGGCAGTGAGTGTGGGATGCACGAGAAACGCATGGTAGATGTGTTCGTCTATGCTCGAAAACTGTAAGCGGCCATTGATGTATAACGCATAAACGGGCGGCAGACCGTTACCGCGCAGTCGCTCGGTGAAGGTCAACTGCTGGAAACGTGTCGCTTTGGCGTAAACCACTTTGTCTTTATAGAGCAAATTATTGAATTCTTGCTCCCAGCGTGGGCCGTGGATGGCTAACACGAGTAAAATGCCTGTCACGATAACATGCCCAGCTAAAAGCAGTTTAGGGCTGCGGATTTTAGGCCAGAAGCGCCAGATAAACACAAAGCCCGCCAACAGGTTAAAGCTGGCAGTTAAGGCGGCGGCAAGTTGGATATCAATGGCAAGCATAAAGCCCACCCAAATGGCGGCACCTATGCCAGCGCCTATGTAATCGGCGCCGTAAATTGTCCCCGCATTATGTAGCAAATGCTCATCAGAGAGGGATTGGCGCACTCTGGCGATCAGTGGGATTTCCATACCTATCATCAGGCCCAGCAACACGCCCCACACATAGGGTAAGTATTCGCTGAGTTTTTGTAGCGAGCCTATCATGCCGCCTTCGGGCAGTTGATCTGGCGGTAAACCTAAGGTGTTGGCAATCATTAAGGGCAGTTGTTGGCCGAAACCAATCACCGCCGCTGTGATTAAAATGGCGAGTGAGCCACAGAGTGCGACTGTGAGTTCTAAGATCACAAAGCCGGTAAAGGCATCACGGATCTTACGTGCGGCGAAGGCTCCTAGCCCCATGGAGACTATCATCAAGCCAATCATGGTGTAGATGGCGGCTTCTAATGCGCCTAAAATGCGCCCGGCATAGTGGGATAAAAGATATTCGTAAATCAGGCCGCAGCCTGCTAATACGGCCATGATGCCCAATAAGAGGACATCGTCGAACCAACCTAGGCGGCTAGGTTTAGCCGCCGAGGGGGTTAAGCTGGTTTCTTGCATTCGATTAGGCCATCAGTGCCGTGAGGATAAGTGCGATAGCGATACTGATCGCCATTTCAACGGCGGCGATGCCGATATTGTGTTGTCTTTCCACTTCATCGGCTAAATCGATACGGGCTAATACCAGTTTCTTCACGACGAACAGTAATAAGGAAAGCGCGATCAGCATGATGACTGAGAACACTAACCAGCCGATCACGTTAGTCACATAAGCCGTTGGATTGAATATAATAAAGTGGCTGGCAGCGTTAAAGCTCAGCGCCATGGCTATCATATAACCGGCATGACGCAGTGCTAATGCCGTATGACCTTGTACTAAGGCTTGCTGCATTGACGAGTCTTGATTGCGGCTTGCAAAACGGTTTTCGCGCCAGCGTGTCAGTAGCACTAACATCAACTGCGAAATTGCAAAGGCACTGAAGATAGCGATAAAAGTATCTAGGGTTAAGTCTTCTGCCCATAACAACACGGCGCGGATGATAATCGCAGTGGCGATGGCAGCACTGGCATCGACAATCGCGACAGACACATTACCTTTGATGATTTGCTCGTTCTTATCAAACTCATTTAAGGCAATCTTATCGTGGAGGAAGCGGCCCAGTTTTATTAGCACTAAGCCGAATAAACCATAGCAGCTCATACCAATCGCTTCGGTAAGATAAGAGTGCGCTGCAGCGCCTGTGATAGCGCCCGTGAGCACTATACCCAATGCGGCAACGGCGCCCGCGGTACTGATACCGAAGGCAAAGTTATCACGCTCCGCCAGTTCTTTACTGCTGTTAACTTTTACGCTCCAACCTTGCAAATAACGCATCAGCGTTAGCAAAATCACGGCTATGGTGAGATCGATAGCCAGAATGATGGCTAGCTCTGGTGTGATACCGAAATCCTGAAATAGTGTCATTGGAAATCCTTAGTTACTTGCCCCGGCGCACACTGCGGGTCGTGCGATTACTGGAATTACGGAAACTGCTGTCTTTTGCATAGTTAGAGCGGAACTTACTATTCGAACTCTTGCTTGCGCTTGTGGTGTTGCTAGCCTTAGGTGCGCTGGTACTTTCACGGGATAACGCCGTGCCACCGGTACGCGGTTTGGCATAAGGGCTGTCGAAGCGCTTGCCTTGGGAGTCGAAACGTTTTTTTGTTTGTTCGAAGGTCTTATTTTGCGCATCCGCTTGTTTGGGTGAGGTATAGCGATAACGGCCTACGTCATTGTAATAGCTGTAACCTCGGTTACCTGACCAACGATCGTAGGAAATCGGGCGATTGAACACATTCGAAAACATCGAATACATGCCATACCAAGCCCAAAACGATGTGCCGCTCGAGTCGGTTTGCCAGTTACCGTAAGACGGATTACCAACGAGCTGACTGCCTGGACCAAAATCTTCGCCGCCATTGGCTAATGTTGCGGCCTCACGGCTAATCGCATTCACGCGGGCCAGTTTGCCGTCGGACATATCGGCGACCACGTTGACAGGATCTGACAACATATCGTTAAACAGACTGGGATCAGCGGCTTGATAAAGATTTTCCGCTTCGGCCAGCTGTTGATCGAGATCGGCAAAGTTACTCGCCACTTTCGATTCATCTAAACGACGTTTCAGCGAGGTATACATGGGGCCTTGGGTGCCAGAATCCTTTGCTAATTCATCAAGTAATGGGGCTAAATCGGGTTTCTGCTGTTTTAACAGTGTGGTGTATTGTTTTAAGAGGTTAGCGTTACGCAACTGCCCGTCATCGATCATCGTCGTGAGCGTTGCGAGGCGTTGCTGCGTGAGTTGTTGATACTTCGCGATTTTATCCGGTCTCTCATCGCCACATCCCGTCAGCGATAGCATAACGGCTAAAAAGAGGATCGATGTGAGAACACGGGTTAGCATTCCTGCCATGTTTTCTCCAAATGGTAATGAAATAAAACTCAAATACTTGCAGGCAATAATAATCTGCTTGCCCAATATGCCTGCTGCGCAGGTTATAGTACCCTTAAATGCCACAGATAAAAGGGGATACCTTTATTTGTGTGCTACATCAGGTAGCTGCAAGTCTCGTCGAACATAACATGATGTGGCGTCAATCTATATCATTTACGACATAATATGTCGATAGCTAAATTTGTTAGGGATTATTATGACCATGCAAAAAGACAGTAATAAGTCATTGTCTATTCTCGTTAATCAAACCGCTGAGCACAATTGGCTGCGGTTAGAGGAAGTATGGTCCGAAGGACTCGCACAATTAACACCTGCCCAGCAGCAAGAGCTTAAAACGATTCTTGGACTCAGTGATTACGTGGCGGCCCAGCTATGCCGACATCCTGAGTGGATTAATGTTCTGCTTGCTGGCGAGTTAAGCCTGATTGAGCGTAAAAACTTCGATCTTGAGTTACACGAAGTCCTAAGCCGCGCCACAACTGAAGATATGGCAAAAGCCAGCTTGCGGCGGTTTCGTAATTATCAAATGGTGCGCTTAGCTTGGCGTGACTTTTTAGGCTACGCCAGTTTAGAAGAATCTCTGCTCGATCTGTCGGCGCTTGCCGAAGCGTTAGTCATTTGCGCCCGCGATTGGCTCTATAAAGATATGTGCGCCCAATACGGCACGCCGATGGACAAAGAAGGCAATGCACAGCCATTGTTGATTTTAGGCATGGGCAAATTAGGCGGCCGCGAGCTCAATTTCTCCTCCGATATCGATTTGATTTTCACTTTCCCTGAGCACGGTGAAACCGTTGGTGGGCGTCGCAGTTTAGATAATCAACAATTTTTTATCCGCATGGGACAAAGACTTGTGAACTTACTCGACCAAGTTACCGTCGATGGATTCGTGTTCCGCGTGGATATGCGTTTGCGCCCCTATGGTGAAAGTGGCCCGCTGGTGGTGAGTTTTAGTGGCCTTGAAGATTATTACCAAGAACAGGGCCGAGATTGGGAACGCTATGCCATGGTCAAGGCGCGTGCGCTCGGACCTTGGAGCCATTTCTCCGATGAATTACACAGCCTGCTTAGACCTTTTGTGTATCGCCGCTATATCGACTTCTCAGCGATTGAATCCCTGCGAAAAATGAAGCAGCTCATTGCGCAAGAAGTGCGTCGCCGTCATTTGACCGACAATATTAAACTCGGCGCGGGCGGTATTCGTGAGGTCGAGTTCGTGGTGCAGAGTTTCCAATTAATTCGTGGCGGCCGCGAGCCTGCGCTGCGCCAGCAGAGTTTATTCGGTGCTATCGATACGCTCTACAGCTTAGGGCAGTTTGAATATTTGGCGGTCGATGAGCTTAAACACAGCTATTTATTGCTGCGCCGAGTCGAGAATTTACTGCAAGCCATAGACGATAAACAAACCCAAACCTTGCCGAATAATCCGCTGGATTGGGCGCGATTGTGCCATGTGCTCGATATGGCAAACGAGGTTGATTTACGGACTCATATTGAAGCGGCAATGAGCAAAATCCATCGTCATTTTAAAGCCACCGTGGGCGGTGAAGAAGGCGAAGAAAAGGCCGAGCACTGGACAACGCAGCTGTGGCATGTGCAAGATATTGATGATGCCGTCGCGTTATTGGCCGAACAGCAAATCGACGATGATAAGCTGTGCCCTATGCTCAGCAGCTGGCGTGAAACGGTCACTAAGCGTTCTATTGGTCCACGCGGGCGGGAAACCTTAGATAAATTAATGCCAAGATTATTGGAAGAGTTGATTAATCAACAGAGTCCATCGGCTGCCTTTGAGCCCGTGTCTAAGGTGCTTGAGCAGATTTTAACTCGCACCACCTACCTTGAGCTTTTATGTGAAAACCCTGGCGCACGGCAACAGTTAGTGAGCCTGTGCTGCGCCAGTCCTTGGATTGCCGCGCAGTTGGCTAAATTTCCCATGCTGCTCGATGAGCTTATCGATCCCTCGCAGCTTTATGACACGACCTCCATCGATGATTATCCGAGCGAGCTGCGCCAGTACATGTTGCGTGTGCCCGAGGATGATATGGAGCAGCAGATGGAAGCGCTGCGACAATTTAAGCTGTCACAACAACTTAAAATCGCCGCCGCCGATGTCACTGGGGTTTTACCTGTGATGCAAGTGAGCGATCACTTAACCTTTTTAGCCGAAGCCATCATAGAACAAGTGGTGATGCAGGCGTGGCAACAGGTTTCAGTGCGCCATGGCGTGCCCGCTCACCTTGAGGGCAATGACACCGGCTTTGCCGTTGTCGGTTATGGCAAGCTCGGTGGGATCGAATTAGGTTACGGCTCCGATCTCGATTTAGTTTTCCTGTGTGAAAACAAAGCAGAAAACGGCCTGACCAATGGGGATCGGCCGATTGAAGTCGGCCATTTCTACCTCAAACTCGCCCAGCGTATTCTGCATTTGTTCTCGACTCGCACCACTTCGGGTGAGTTGTACGAAGTGGATATGCGTTTGCGTCCTTCCGGCGCCTCGGGTTTGATGGTCAGTGAGATTGAACGCTTTGGCGAATACCAAGCTAATGAGGCGTGGACGTGGGAACATCAAGCCTTAGTGCGCTCGCGTTTTGTTTTCGGCGACAATAGTTTAGCGGTCAAATTTAGCCGAATTCGCGCCTCGGTATTGGAAAAACCACGGGATAAAACTGAGCTGCAAAAAGCAGTACGTGAGATGCGTCAGAAGATGCGCGATCACTTGCTCAAAGTCAGCGATGGCATGTTTGATTTAAAACAGAGCCCTGGCGGGATTGCCGATATTGAGTTTATTGCCCAGTACTTAGTGCTGGCTAATGCCAATGAGTATCCAGAGCTAACGATTTGGTCTGACAATGTGCGGATTTTCGGTGTGTTAGCTGAACTTGAACTTTTACCTATAATGAGTGCCCAGCATTTAACTCAAACCTATTGCTTACTGAGGGATGAGAATCATCGTCTGACTTTGCAACAAAAGGCGGGGCAGTTACCTGTGTTAGACGTAGAGGAACATGCCGAGCGAGTGTTAAACATTTATCGCGCTGTGCTTGAGTAGTACAGTCATCTATACAGTCATTTAAAGAGGGTAAGGCTGGAACGAATATCAGCCTTAACTCCGCAAGAATACGCAATTTAGGCTAGAGTTTAATGAAAGCAGTTAGCAGAGAGCACAATGCAATTACCTACTATCCCTGAAAACGAGCTGCAACGTTTGGCCACGTTACGGGCACTCAATGTGCTCGACACCGATGCCGAGGAACGTTTCGATCGTATCACTCGGCTCACGCGCAGAATTTTTTCTTTGCCGATTTGTGTTGTGACCTTAGTGGATGCCGAGCGGCAGTGGTTTAAATCTCGCCAAGGATTGGAGGTGACTGAAACACCACGGGAAATTTCATTTTGTGGCCATGCGATCAATCAAGACGATATTTTTATCGTAAACGACGCCCTCAAAGATCCGCGCTTTAGTGACAATCCTCTGGTGACCGAGCAGCCGCATATTCGCTTCTACGCTGGCTATCCCTTAACCATTCATAGGCAATATCGGGTAGGGACCTTGTGTTTAATCGGCACTGAACCGCGAGAGTTTACGGCTGAAGATATTGAAACCTTGACGGATTTAGGTGAAATGGTGGAGGCGGAATTACTCTCTATCGCGCAAAACACTTTAGATCCTTTGACCACGATTTCGAATCGGCGTGGATTTGAGTTACTGGCCCATCAGGCGCTGGCGAGTTGTCGGCGTACCGAATCTGAGGCGGCATTACTCTTCTTCGATCTCGATTTCTTTAAGGAAGTGAATGACAACTTTGGTCACCTCAAGGGCGACCAAGTGTTATACGATTTTGCCCATATCCTGATGACCGCTTTTAGGGAGTCGGATGTGATTGCAAGGCTTGGCGGCGATGAGTTTGTGGTGCTATTAAGTTTTGTACATAGCGATACAGTCAATCGTGTCATCGAGCGTTTTAAGCTGTTACTTGAACAATATAATCAACAGCATCCTAAGCAACATAGCTTAGCGACCAGTATTGGTATCGCCCATTGGACGCCAGATTCTGAGATGAGTTTAGAGGATCTATTAGATTCCGCCGATAAGGCCATGTATCAGGATAAAGCCGCCCACCACACTGGTGCGCCTTAATTGATGTGTGCTTAAGCAAGATGAAAAGGGAGACAATTATGTCTCCCTTTATATATATTGGACTCAGCAGTAACTTAGCTTCCTTTAATGTCTTAATTTAAAAGGGCAATGTTTGCTGAACATTATTTAATGGGATGATTTATCGCGTTTCATCTAGAGGTAAGGTAAGGTCGTTAGACTGTTTTTTGTTTCTCTATAGAAACGATTAGTCGGTGAGTTAGAACGTTACGCAGTACAAACATGCAGCAAAAGTCATTTAGTTTTTACTTACTTGAATATTTTTTGCGAACAGAAGGAGAGCACGTTATGTCTGAGAACAAATGTCCTATGCATCATTCTGCTGGTGGCACCACGAATCGAGATTGGTGGCCTAAACAGCTCCGGCTCGATATTCTGCATCAGCACTCTTCCTTGTCGAATCCTATGGGCGAAGACTTCAATTATGCTGAAGCCTTTAAATCCCTCGATTTAGCCGCGGTAAAGCAAGACCTCCTCGCATTAATGACTGATTCACAGGACTGGTGGCCAGCGGATTTTGGTCACTATGGACCACTATTTATTCGTATGGCGTGGCACAGTGCCGGCACCTACCGTACCGGTGATGGACGCGGCGGTGCGGGCAGCGGTAATCAACGTTTTGCGCCGTTAAATAGTTGGCCAGATAACGTCAACCTCGATAAAGCTCGCAGGCTCCTTTGGCCGATCAAACAGAAATATGGCAATAAAATCTCCTGGGCCGATTTGATGATCCTCACGGGTAATGTCGCGCTGGAATCTATGGGATTCAAAACCTTAGGCTTCGCCGGTGGGCGAGTCGATATATGGGAGCCAGAAGTCGATGTCTACTGGGGTACCGAAGATAAGTGGTTAGACGATAAGCGTTATTCTGGTGAGCGGGATCTTGAAGACCCCCTCGCCGCAGTCCAAATGGGGCTGATTTATGTTAATCCTGAAGGACCGAATGGCGACCCCGATCCTTTCGCTGCCGCTGTCGATATCCGCGAAACCTTTGCTCGCATGGCAATGAATGATGAAGAAACTGTGGCCCTAATTGCCGGTGGCCATACTTTTGGTAAAACCCATGGTGCAGGTGATGCTGCATTAGTCGGGCCTGAGCCTGAAGCCGCCAGTATTGAGCAGCAAGGGCTAGGCTGGAAGAGTAGCTACAAAAGCGGTAAAGGTGGCGATGCTATTTCCAGCGGTCTTGAAGTGACTTGGACCTCAACTCCCACCCAGTGGAGTAATAATTTCTTTGAAAATCTATTCGGTTATGAATGGGAACTGACTAAGAGCCCAGCGGGCGCCCATCAGTGGATACCTAAAAATGGCGCGGGTAAAGGGGTGATTCCCGATGCGCACGACGCCTCAAAACGCCATGTGCCGGCCATGTTAACCACTGACCTTGCACTGATCTTCGACCCTGATTACGAGAAAATATCGCGTCGACTCTTTGAAAATCCCGATGAGTTTGCTGAGATCTTTGCAAAGGCTTGGTACAAGCTGACGCACAGGGATATGGGGCCATGCACACGCTATTTGGGTCCTGAAGTCCCAGCAGAAGCGTTTCTTTGGCAAGATCCCATCCCAGCGGTTGATCATCCCTTGGTTGATGAGCAGGATGTAACGGATCTTAAACTTAAGATTATTGGCTCTGGATTAACAATTTCAGAAGTAGTATCAACCGCTTGGGCCTCTGCTTCGACCTATCGCGGGTCTGATATGCGCGGTGGTGCGAACGGGGCCCGAATTCGCCTCGCGCCGCAAAAAGATTGGCCAGTGAACCAGCCTGAACAACTTGCTAAGGTGCTGAAAGTACTTGAGAGTATTCAGTCTGAGTTCAACAAAGGCGGTAAAAAAATCTCCCTTGCTGATTTGATTGTGCTGGCAGGTTGTGTCGGTATTGACCAAGCGGCCAGAAATGCGGGGGTTGAAGTGACCATTCCATTTACGCCAGGTCGTATGGATGCCACGCAAGCGCAAACGGATGTGGAATCTTTTGCGGTACTGGAACCGGTCGCCGATGGCTTTAGAAATTATCATCCCACTCAATTTTCGGTATCTGCGGAGGAGTTATTGGTTGATAGGGCACAATTACTGACCTTAACTGCACCGGAAATGACGGTACTCATCGGTGGGTTGCGGGTGTTAGATACTAACGCTGATCAATCTAAGACGGGTGTATTTACTGCGCGTCCTGAGTTTTTGACCAACGACTTTTTCGTTAACTTGCTGGATATGGGCACGACGTGGAAACCCACCTCAAAAGCGGAAGATAGGTTTGAGGGCGTGGATCGCGTTAGCGGAGAGCCAAAATGGACGGCGTCGCGGGTTGATTTGATCTTTGGTTCTAATTCGCAGCTGCGTGCGCTTGCAGAAGTGTACGCGAGCAGCGATGCGCAGCTGCGATTTATCGATGACTTTATCGCGGCTTGGACTAAGGTGATGAACTTAGACAGGTTTGATCTCCGCTGAGCCTAGCTTTAACTGATATTGTTTGTCTTATTTTAGTGGTTAATGGATCCAATTTAAGCCTTGTAGTGTTGAAGGTTGGCTTAGCGCTTAAGTGGATTATCAGTCAAATGATCGCCTAACCCTCTGTGGTTAAGCGGTCATTTTTATTAATCTGTAATGGTGTTTATCAATTTAGGGTAGGAATATGAGCATTCAGCAAATGTCGGGTTTAGCTATTTTACAGGCAATGGCAAAAGGCGAACTGCCCGCACCTTCGATCACCCAGACTATGCCTATGTCCTTGGTTCAAGCCGAAGAAGGTTCAGTGCTGTTTCATGCGACAGCCGATGATAAGCATTTGAATCCGCTGGGCGGCGTTCATGGTGGTTTCGCTGCCACTGTACTGGATTCTGTTACTGGCTGCGCCGTGCACACTTTGCTTGAAGCGGGTGTGGGTTACGGTACTATCGATTTGAATATTAAAATGATTCGACCTGTGCCTAAGCATCAAGTGTTAGTGGCCGAGGGCAGAGTGATTAATCTGTCTAAGTCCTTAGGGATTTCGGAAGGCACGCTAAAAACGCAGGATGGAAAATTACTGGCTACCGCCACGGCGACTTGCATGATTTTAAGGCCGTAAACCGATTCAATGCGCTCATGCAATGGTATCTGTGCTGCACTTTGCCTTGGCTTTTCCATCGCGTGCTGCGGCGATACGGCCTCTTCGATTTTAAGCCATGGATTGATGAGTTAACTCATGCCGAATCTGAGCACTAGCATCTGTAATCAAACATCGCGCTAGTATCTGCAATCAAATCGACAATTGCCTTGTTAGCGGTAAGGATTTATATAGATGTTAATTCAGTAAATAACGGAATTTTTTAATCATATTTTCATAAATAGGCTTCAAGATTGAAAATAGCTAGCATGCGATATTCCATTCGACAGAAAGTATGTTAGATTCTGGCGAATTGTTGCTGATCGCTGTATTGTTACCTCTGTCATCAACAGTTCTCCACAGGGCCATCGCTGCAAATTTAGTTAGATTTGCAGGGAAGTGTCAGGAAGTTACACCAATTCAGAGTCTGCTTATGCAACCCAATTTATTTCCCGAACAAAGAAACGTTTACCAACAATCGATGGTGACAGTACCTTCGATTGAAGCCCAATCCTCCTCTCGTCGCGGCCGTTTGCAGCGCATGGTTGGCAGCGTATTGTTAACCTGTAGCGTATTGCTGAGTCTTTCGGCGTGTGCAGCGGGTAAGCAGGCGTCACCACAAGAAGGTGAAGAGTTCAGTTACGCTTGGCTTAAGGGCTATGCCCGTACTATGGCTGCACAACCCTATGAAAGCCATAAAGGCGAATTGCCTAAAAGCCTTCAGGGCATGAGCTGGGATGATTACCAACAATTCCACTTTAAGAAAAAAGCCGCACTGTGGCGCGATCAGGACTCGGAGTTTCGTGCTGAGCTGTTCCACCTAGGGCTGTATTTCGACACGCCAATTCACATTTATGAATTGAATGAAGGCAAGGCTAAGTTAATCGACTATTCGCCTTCTATGTTCGATTACGGCAAGTCAAAGGTGAAAGGCAGTCAGTTGCCTAAGGATCTTGGCTTTGCGGGTTTCCGTATGCAGTTCAATACCGATTGGGAACGTGACGTTGTCGCTTTCCTTGGCGCCAGTTATTTCCGCGCTGTGGGTCATGAGATGCAATACGGCCTGTCGGCTCGTGGTTTAGCGGTGGATACTGCGCTGCCAAAACCTGAAGAGTTTCCAATGTTCACCGACTTCTGGTTAGAAAAACCTAAACCAGGATCGAATATCACGACTGTGTATGCCTTGTTAGACTCACCGAGTGTGACAGGTGCTTACCGTTTCGATATCGAGCCGGGTGAGCGTTTAAAAATGAAAGTGGATGTGGCTGTTTATCCACGTAAAGCGATTGAACGTTTAGGCGTAGCGCCATTGACCAGTATGTTTATGGTGGGTGAGAACGATCGCCGCACCGGTTACGACTGGCGTCCAGAAATCCATGATACCGATGGCTTAGCCATGCATACGGGTAATGGTGAATGGATTTGGCGTCCGCTAGGTAACCCAGAAAATCTGCGATTCAACGCCTATAGCGATGAAAATCCAAAAGGTTTTGGTTTACTGCAACGTGACCGTAACTTCGATCACTATCAGGATGACGGCGTGTTTTACGATAAACGCCCAAGTCTGTGGATTGAACCAACCAGCAGTTGGGGTAAAGGTTCGGTGCAGTTAGTTGAAATCCCAACACTGGATGAAACCTTCGATAACATAGTCGCATTCTGGAATCCTGCTGAGCCAATTGTTCCGGGTCAAGAGCTGTTGTATAGCTACAACATGTATTGGGGCGGCATTCCACCGGTTCAATCACCCCGTGCTCGCGTTGTTGATACCTTCACCGGGATTGGCGGCGTAGTTGGCCAGAAACGCAAATACTACAGTAAGCGTTTTGTGGTGGATTTCGCGGGCGGCACTTTGCCTATGATAGGCAAAGACACCCAAGTAAAAGCTGTGATCACTGCATCTGAAGGCAAAGTCGAAATTGAATCTGCCCGTCCTTTAGCGTCCATTAATGGTTACCGCGCTATGTTTGACGTAGTGCCCCCCGGAGACGGTACTGAGCCGATTAACCTGAGAGTCTATTTGGAAGTCGATGGTCAGCCCTTGTCTGAGACTTGGATGTATCAGTGGAATCCGCCTGCTAAGGATGATCGTGAATTGCACAATGCGGGTCATCTGCAATAAGCGATTCGTGAGTCATTAATCTAAAACGCCAGCTAACTTAGCTGGCGTTTTTGTTTTGGCTGGAGCCACTTTTTACTCAGTATGGTGTTTATACGGCTTTATAGGTTAGTACTAGATTATCTAAAAAATGCCCCAGCAACTGATTCATTCGAGTCGTTGATTGTCCAAGAATGAACTCAGTGCTTTGAATATATGGCATTTTTTGTGTACTGGAAAAAGCATGTTCTTGGGCTATTAATGGCGTTAATTGGCTACTGATAAATTCAAGATGGCATTGAAATCCAAAAACTAAATGTGTGTAACGTATTATTTGCCTTGGGCAAGCTTCACTTGTGGCGAGCACTTCGCAATCGGGAGTGAGGCCTGGCATATCGTTATGCCAGTGGCCGACCACTTCAGTTGTCGAAAATGTCTTAAGGCTAATATCACCTCTTCCTGCTGCAGTCAGTTCAATGGGGAAGTAACCAATCTCGGCATGTGGACTCTTTTGATAACGGGCACCTAATGCCTCGCCGATTAACTGTGCTCCAAGACAAACCCCCACAACGGCTTTATTTGTCTGGATAGCTTGCCTGATAAGTCTTTGTTCTGCTTGACTATCAAAATATGGACAATCACTTTGGCATGTCGCGGGAGACTGGGGGCCACCGAGTATAATTAACAAATCAAAACCATCACTATTTTCGGGTAAAGCTTCACCTAGATAGACTCTGCTAAAGCTCATTTTGTAGTTTTTACTTGCGGCCCAATCGCTAAAATAGCCTGGACCTTCATAGCTTTCATGGATAATGCAATGAATGCGCATCGAGTTTACCTGTGTCTTTTATGGGATAACGCTATGCTACAATCCTTTTTATTTGGCTGAATAACGTCATATGGACAAGTAATAATGCTAAGTCGCCAACTCGATTCGATTAACACCATTATTGAGCAAGCGCCTAATATGCCTTCCTTTGTAAAAACGATTGAGATGCAGAAGGGTTATGTGGATGTTTTACACCAGCACTGTTGGCATCAGCTTATTTTTCCGCTTCAAGGCCTGTTACAGACAGAGGCAAATGGGGCACTGTTTTTGGTCCCCCATACTACAGCGCTTTTTGTACCTGCAGGTGTCATGCATGAGTCTGTTGCGATTACAGATACCTGCTTTATTGGTGTCTATTTGAATCCTATGTATGGCCGAGATTATGGCGCCATGATAAAACCCGTGGCTATGAGTGCTTTTCTAAGGGAGTTGGTGCTAACGCTTAGAAAACAATGTGTTTTTAATCCCCCAACGAATGTTGAGCCAATGGCTCTGGCGGCAATACAGCGTTTGCTTGAGGTGTTATACGATCAAATTAATAGTGCGGAAGGACAGACTTTTAAGTTACTGATACCGCAAGATAGGCGCCTAAAATTGATCTTTGAGCATTTAACCCAAACACCAGCTTTAGATTTCTCTTTAGTGAAATGGGGTGAGATGGTTGGGGCATCGGAACGAACATTGTCGAGGTTATTTGTGAGGGAGTTTGGTTCCTCATTCGTCTTATGGCGTCAACATTTGCGGCTGATCTATTCGCTGTCGTTATTGGCCACAGACCTATCAATACAGAATGTGGCTCACCAAATCGGTTATCAAAATAATTCATCCTATATCAAAGCTTTCAAGGAGCGCTTTGGGATGACGCCACAGCGATTTCGGTTAGGCGATCATGGGATATAACGCAGTTACGACCTATGATAACGAGCATTTCATCTGACTTTTTAATTTGAATCAATGCTTTATGGATTTTATTCGCGGTTATTCATATCGTTGAATATAATCATCAATTGCAAGCATACGACTGAGTTATTGAGGACTAATTCACTTTTTGACAATCTAAATAATTTTTCACTGTAAAAGAGGCCAAATATAGGCGTAGTCTGTGGGCGTTCTCGCCATGGGTCAGTATGTTATGTTTGAAATGTTCACTACGTTAGGCTTTGCTTGGTCTGTGGGTTTAGTGCTTGCGATACTGTTTGTATTGGCATACGAGTTCATCAATGGTTTCCACGACACTGCCAATGCGGTGGCGACAGTTATCTATACCAAGGCGATGCCGGCCAATCTTGCTGTTGCTACCTCTGCACTCTTTAACTTTGCGGGTGTGCTATTAGGTGGTTTAGGTGTGGCCTATGCGATAGTGCATTTATTGCCCGTAGATTCCTTGCTAGGCATGGATTCGACCCAAGGTTTATTGATGGTCTTTTCTTTGCTGTTTTCGGCAATTATCTGGAACTTAGGCACTTGGTATTTCGGTATTCCAGCATCGAGTTCCCATACCTTGATTGGGTCAATAATGGGCGTGGGCGGCGCGTTCGCGTGGATGAATCATCAGCCTATCTTGCAGGGTATTAATGTCTCTAAAGCCTCGCAGATCATGTTGTCCTTAATTATTTCGCCGACCTTAGGTTTTGTGATGGCGGGGATTTTTCTGCTCATCATGAAATATGTCTGGCAGAAACATAAAATTCACCGCACTCCCGATGAGCAGATGCAGATTAATGGCAAAAAACATCCGCCATTTTGGGCAAGGGCGAGTTTAATTGTCTCTGCTATGGGCGTGAGTTTTGCCCATGGTTCTAACGATGGTCAGAAGGGTATCGGCCTAGTGATGTTAGTGCTGATTTGTATGGCTCCGGCGTATTTTGCCTTGGATATGGGCAGCCAACCCTATGATTTAGAAAGAACTCAAGATGCCAATCGGCGCATCATGGCGATTTACGATCGCAATCAAGCCGTTATCGCCGATGTGATCGACTTTAACGCTTCAGCAAACGTCCCCGAATATATGCTGGCCCATTGCTCGCCCGCGAATGTATTGCCCGCGATGTCGCTGCTCGACCGCCGCTTGGCAAAAGTCTCGACTTACCAAGAGATGAATGTCGCTGAGCGACGCGAGGTGCGTCGATTACTCCTGTGTATCGATGATACCGCTCGCCAAGTCGCTAAGTTAGATCTGCCCGTGAAAGATCTGACTTCATTGGCGAAATGGCGCAAGGATCTCACCCACACCACTGAATATGCGCCACTTTGGGTGATTATTGCCATTGCGACTGCACTGGGCTGCGGCACGTTAGTGGGTTGGCGAAGGATTGTGTATACCGTGGGTGAGAAAATTGGCTCATCGAGTATGACTTACAGCCAAGGTATTGCTGCACAGGTCACCGCTGCCGTATCAATTGGGATTGCCAGTATGACGGGCATGCCGGTATCGACGACTCATATTCTATCTTCCGCTGTTGCTGGCACTATGGTGGCGAATCGCTCAGGGCTTCAGATCCAGACAATCAAGCAAATCATGCTCGCTTGGTTATTGACGCTTCCTATCACTATGTTGCTCTCTGCGTGCGTATTTATCCTTGCCAATGCACTTTGGGGTTAGCCAGAAATATAAGCTGAATGCTCACATAGCCAAGCCTTAAGCGCTTGGTGTTTAAATTCAGCGCCGTTTCCCGCGATAATGAGCTATGCCGTCTTGTTAGTGTTGAGCCTTCAACACCCACAAGGATAAAATGGCTGAGCAATCTCGAATACGTTTTAAAGCACGACACCAATAATAAGAGCAGCGATACCCACGGCGAGCTTGCCGTGGGTTTTATTAGGCCCGTTTTACCTTGATAGCGTTCTACCAAGAAAGTCCCATCTGGGGGCTTGTCTCTTCGGGTTTCTTTTCAAGCAGGTTTATCTCGGCGAGTTGAATGTGCGTTGCAATTTGGCTGCGCAATTTTTGATAGAGACGTATGGCGAGTTCTGGTGCGGTTTCATTATCGGGAGTATGGATAAATAGATAGGGCTCTCGGCCTTCAGTAAGCCACTGCGGGAGTTGGGCGAGCCAATTATCAAAAAAGGCATCGTTATCCTTAGGTAAAGCGCTCGCGCCTTGCTGCGCGAGTCGTGCTACGGCATCGTCTGCTTGGCCGATAAAGCGCACCACAGGATGATTTGCGGTGGCAATCGCATGCACTGGCACTCGAGGTTTTTTCTTATGGGCGTCGATAATGGCGGCGTCGCTGGGTGGTAGGGCAAACAAGGGCCTGCTATCCATGATGATGCGATTCACTTTTTTATCGATAAGCAATCGATTCAGTGCACGCTCGGCTTCTCCCTTCGCAAAAAATGCAGCATGCCTGACTTCAACGCCATAGGTTAATCCTTGGGGGACTTGATTGAGAAATTGCGCTAACACAGGTAAGTTTTCTGGGCCGAAATGGGCGGGTAGTTGGATTTTCCAGATCCCCGTTTTATCAATTAATGGCGCCATCACTTGGAAGAAATCTTTCAACTCTTGGCCACAGTATTGCAATAGTTTTTGGTGGGTAATGGTTTGCGGCAGCTTGAAGGTAAAGCGAAAATCATCGGGTGTGGCACTATGCCAGTTCATTACGGTTTGCTGTGCTGCTGTTGCGTAGAAACTGGTGTTGCCTTCGACCGTATTGAATATTGTGGCGTAACGGGCGAGTCGCTCCGCTTGTTTAATCCCATGGCCATAGACACTCTCTTGCCAATTTGAGTGTGACCACATGGCTAGCCCAAGGCGAAAATGACTCGGTTTATTTAACCCAGAACGCAACTCATCCAAAAAGACCTTCCTTAAATTTTATTCACATTTGCCAATGCAATCCTAGCCTGATGTAGGCTAGGGTTTGGGGCATTGTGCCGATACCCTTAGTCTAGAGTCAAATCTCGCCGCTGATGGCTTAGGGTATTGTATTTGATTTTGTTTGCATTTAATCCTATAAAAAGCCGAGCCCAACTTGGGCAACTCTGGAATGACATTGAAAATTAACCTACTCTAATAGTGCGTTATTATTATTTTTATGCTTATGATCAGACTTATTACTTAGCCAAATACAGACGTTGATTGGAGAACGGTGTGAATAATGATGGCTACACTTCCCTAAGCAATTTTATTGACCTTCTTTTGGATGCTATTTGCGTCGTTGATAAAACTGGGCGGTTTGAATTTGTCAGTGCGGGGGCTGAACGTATTTTTGGCTATACGCCTGCGGAAATGATGGGTATGCAGATGCTCGATCTTGTGCTGCCTGAAGATAGAGAACGCACACTCGCAACCGCCAATGAGATTATGACTGGCCGCTATAAGGTCGATTTCGAAAACCGTTATGTGCGTAAAGACGGCACAGTTGTCGATATTTTATGGTCTGCCCGCTGGTCTGAGGTTCATCAGCAACGTGTGGCTGTGGCGAGGGATATTTCTAAAAGTAAAAACGCCGAACGCCGACAAGCTGCACTGTATGAGATTTCTGAAGCTGTGCATGTCGCTGAGGACTTACTAGCTCTATATCGCCGTATCCATGAAATCATTGCAAAATTGCTGCCTGCGGCAAACTTTGCCATTGCATTGTACGATCAAGATTTAAATGAACTCAGCTTCCCTTACAAAGCCGCCGCGGGTGATAAATCCCTGGTCGATATTGCAAGTTTCAGCCTGTTCACCGAACAAGTGATACACAGTGCAGAATCTTTACTCCTGTGTCCCGTGACCTTATCTGAGTATCCTCAAGCGATTCGCGAAGAACTGGGTAATGGCAATTTAAGTTGGCTGGGCGTGCCACTGAAGCTGCAAAAAGGCGTTATCGGTGCCTTGATGATGCATAGCTTACCCACTTCGGCTTCTTATACGCACCAAGACCGTGAGCTATTGGAGTTTGTTTCTACGCAAATTGCCTTTGCGATTGAACGCCGACAAATGCTAGCGCGATTAGAACATATTGCGCTGTATGATCAGCTAACCCTGTTGCCCAATCGTGAGCTTTTTTACGATAGGTTTCAAAAGGCGCTATCCAGAGCCCATAGGGAATCAAGTTATTTCTCTTTACTTTATTTAGACTTAGATAAGTTTAAGTGGGTGAACGATACCTTTGGTCATAGTGTGGGCGATTTATTGCTGCAAGTGACAGCGCAACGTATTGTCAGTTGTGTAAGGGGCTCTGATACCGTCGCCCGTTTTGGGGGCGACGAGTTTGTCATCTTACTTGAGCGCGTTGATTCGGCACAAAATACCCTGTTGGCAGCGCAAAAAATATTACAAGTCCTCAATCAACCCTTTGAGCTTACCGATCAGCAAATCCATATTCTGCCGAGTATCGGTATTGCCCTGTATCCAGAGCACGGCACGGACGAAAAACAGTTACTTTCCTGTGCGGATGCGGCCATGTATAAGGCTAAGAAAAATGGGGGCAATCGCATTGAAATGGGCTATCAAGGGCTGAGAAACCTGCATGCAGATCCTTCCACAGCGGCTCCTGAGTTAAAGAGCGCTGAGTTAAAAGACACTGAGTTAAATAACCTTGAAAACAAGGTGACTAAGATAGTGTGAGTCCGATTGAGACGTTCAAGCGCAAGAGTTTGAATTACTGGAATGTGTAAAGAAATGCCCGCGAATGTCAGTGACATTCGCGGGCATTATTGTATGTAGCGGTTTTACGGTATCAGGGTATAGAGTCCGTGATGACTCTACAGTTTGAAGCGATTCACTTCTTGCTGTAATGACGCGGCTAAGTGGGCGAGTTCCTGCGCTTGCACCATAGAGGTTTGCGCCTCAATCGACAGATTCTCTGACACTTCACGAATCGACTCAGTATTGCGGTTGATTTCGCTGGTGACTGAAGTTTGCTCTTCAGCTGCCGTGGCAATTTGGCTCGCCATATCTGAAATATCATTAATGGCTTTACTGATCAGCAACAAACTTTCGCTGGCGGAATTGGCGTCGGCCACACTGGTTTCTGCCATTTCATGACTCTGAGTCATAGATTTAACAGCTTTACCGGCGGTTTGTTGGAGGGTTTCGATCATCGCTTGAATTTCTTGGGTCGATGAATGAGTGCGTTGTGACAGTACTCGAACTTCATCGGCAACCACAGCAAAACCGCGACCCTGTTCACCCGCGCGCGCGGCTTCAATGGCCGCGTTGAGTGCGAGTAAGTTGGTTTGTTCGGCGATGCCACTGATCGTTAACAGAATACTGTTGATCTTCTGTGAGTGCTCATTCAGCTCACCGATAATTCGGCCGGCAGTTTCAACTTCACTGGCTAAATTACGGATAGATTGCTGACTCTGGGCGACTTGTTTGTGGCCATGATTCGAAAGCCCGACAGCATTTTGCGCAGTTTGTGCTGTGTGCTCGGCATTGCTGGCAATCTCTTCGGTGGCACTGGCCATTTCGGTGACAGCCGTAGCGACCATAGTCACTTCATCTTGTTGGACTTCAATGCGTTGGCTGTTGTCCGTGGCCGAAGCGCTGCTGCCTTGGGCCTGATGCTCAAGTTGACCGGCAATCTTGTGCATACGGGAAATCATGCCATGGAGACGTTCCACAAAGCGGTTAAAGCCCGATGCCAACATACCAATTTCGTCGTGACTGTTGGCAGTATGAATGCGCACTGTTAGGTCGCCATCACCTTCGGCGATATCATTGAGTGCTTGGGCAACGCGTTCGAGATCTTTGAATTGGATTTTGAAAATAGCGATTAAAATCAAGCCAAATAGCACTAATAGGGCGATACCTACGGCCGACATCCACCAGGCAAGATCGGTTGCCTGTGACATGATTTCCTTTTTATCCATCACGAAAATCAGCGCCCAGTCCGTTGAGGGAATTGCCGCCACATAAACTAACTTAGTGGCGCCATCGAGGGTGCGTTCTTCCATGGTATTGGCATTGGTGCGCTGTGATAACCAGCTATTACTAAAATCACTATCAATTTTCGTGAGTTGTTGGGTATTGAGCTGACTATTGGGATGACTGATGATGAGTCCTGCATTATCGACCATCAAGGTATAACCTTCGCCCGGCACTTCAAGGCGCTGCACCGCATCGGTCAATTGATCTATGGTTAAGTTCGCTGCTGCCACGCCTATCAGCTGGCCCGAACTCATTACAGGTTCGGCAATCGTCACAACTTGTTTTTTCAGTGTGGCGCTGACGTAGGGCGCCGTCATGATCATTTTACCGGCAGCTTTAGCGTCCATATACCAAGGGCGGACGCGGGGATCATAATTCGCGGTATTTAGAGACGGATCTTGACGATACATGTTGCCTTGCTCGTCGCCATAATAGGTGAGGGCAAAGTCCACCGCAGTATGCGCTTGCAGCAAATGAGGGGTAACGTTTGTACTCGGATCGGCTTCAATGGTTTGTTTTAGGCTGGTAATGGCCATTTTTCTGTCTTGCATCCACTGACCAATGCCGGATGAAAAGGTATTCGCCAGTTGGTCAATTTCATTCTGTGTATTTTCTAACGCATTATTTCTAATGAAATAAGTTGAGATACTTACGAGTACAGCAATAGTGATCAGTACAGCGGAAAGACTGCTGAACAGCAGCCGTGTTTTGAGTGTCGATCGCATAATCTATTCCTTTATATTCCGTTAGCTCTCTAATGTTGTTTTAGTATAGCGGCAGCAAGGGGTAAAACATTAAACCATGAGTGAATTATAGTAATAAATTTAGAAGTGACTCCCATAATTTAAAATTTTTATAATCATATGATTTCTATGTTAATAACGATTGAGTGAGCCATTCTTTATTAATGGCTACTCGATAAAACTGAGAAGATTGAATCGAGGAGGGATGAATAATATTCTACAAATGACAAATATCATTCTTTATCGTCAGTAGACCGTTAAAATATACTCGTTCTCGCTAACGATATAATTAAATATGTTACCGTTTTACGAGTTATTATTCAGAATGGCAACTTGTTTATTTGAAGGCTAAGTTTCTGTGGGGAGTCTTTGTTGTTCTGCTTCGTGTTTAGGCTTCATCTATTGCGGCACATAAAAAAGGAGCTCCTAGAAGCTCCTTGTTAATTCTAAAATGGCCTTAATCTCATTGAGTCATTTTATTTTTGATCAGCACGCAGCGCAGTTCCATTTGACGAGTTTCTAATAGATTGCGGCGGGTGAGATTCGATAATCCAGTTTGGCTATCAAGCACTTTATCCAATGCCGCTATGCTAGTGTAGTTACAATCAGTAGGAATCAAGTTGTGAGCGTAGTTACGCATAAACACAGGGCCTTTTTTATCAATATCCCTCAAGCTCGCCAGACGTTCTTCCGCCGTAGCCGCGCTCAATAGTTTCTGCTCCGCAGGATAAAGATTTTCCATAATGATCCGTTGCTTGGAGAAAGGCAGGCTGTCTTGATGAACCTTGCTTAACCAGCGACGTTTGGCCGCCGCTTCTGGGCGGATCACTTGCGCCGCAAGCGCAGCTTTTTCGCCTGAGTCTGAATTATCCTTGGCCGCCTCTTTGGTTAAACGTTGCTGTGCGTTAGGGAAATCATAGCGATTGAGCTGGGTGATAATCGCCCAGCGTAAATCTTGATCTAAGGTTAACCCCTTAATTTTTGTTTCACCGTCAGCGAGTTGCGCTAAATGGCGCAATGAATCCCTGTCGCTGGCTAAATTGACATACGCATCGAACCAAATACGTTGGAAGTCATTATCGCCTTTGCTTTCCATCGCTTTTCTAAGGCTCATCTGGCTTAAGCCTTTGATTGCATTCTCAGCGTAGTTTTGCTGAATAGGTGCGATTTGTGCGAGATACTGCTTCGAGCGCAACATGCTATCGATGATCTGACCAACAATCGTGTAGTCCGTCTCAGCAGGCGCGTTAACAAATACTGTGCTTAGGTATTGATCTAAGCTCAATTTACCTTCGCGAACGCTGTCCCACAGACTTTGCCACAGCATAGAGCGCAGCAGTGGATCTGACACATTACTCAACTGCTGTTTTGCAGTGTTAAAGGATTTGTCATCGAGCTCGACTTTCACAAAACCCCAATCATCAAAGTTTGGATAGACTAAGTCAGGGCAGCGCTCACCAATCAGTTGTTTGACTTCGGTACGCTCACCCTTGTACGTGACAGGCACAGTAACGTCATGGCGTAAATCGAAGCGACCTTGGGTAAAGAGGGCTACTTGGACTTTTTGTTCGCGTAATGTTGGCAGTTCAGTGCTTGCTGGGAGCTGTAGCAGACTAAAGTCACTGATGCGGTTAGCTTCACAGCGATATTCCGCCTTGATGGTGTTAACGCCCGCGCTGTAGAGCCATTCTTGAGTCCAAGCGCTTAAATCACGACCAGCGGCTTTGCCTAGGCTATTGATAAAATCGTCTAATTCGGCATTTTGATAACTATATTGTTTTAAATAATTGCTGACGCCACGGCGAAACACCATGTCGCCCAGCAAGTGGCGCAGTTGTTTCAGTGTCGATGCGCCTTTTTGATAAGTGATCGCATCGATATTGTCGAAGGCGTTTTGGGTTGTTGCCACTGGCACTTCAATCGGATGCGTGGTGACTAAGCTGTCCTGCTCATAGGCTCTTTGTTTGCCTTTAGCGTAAAAAGTGCGCCAAGCATTGGTGAATTCGGTCGCCTCCTGAGTCGCAAGCGTGCCCATAAAGGAGGCAAAGCTTTCATTGAGCCACAGGCCATTCCACCATTTCATGGTCACGAGATCGCCAAACCATTGATGCGCCATTTCATGCATGATAACGCCGGCTAGGCTTTGCTTTTGATCTGCCGTCATGGCTGCTTTATAGAGGAAATGATCTTCGGCAAAGGTCACTGCCCCCGCGTTTTCCATGGCGCCATAGAGGAAATCAGGTACCAGAATTTGATCATATTTCTTAAAGGGATACGGAATGCCAAAGTAGTTATCGAAGAAGGTTAACCCTTGTTTGGTATAGTTAAACCAATCCTGCGGTGTGACTTGGCTAGCCACAGATTCACGGGCGAACAGGCGCATTGGATAGCGGCCCGAGTTGTCTTGCCACATGTGGTAGGGACCCGCATGCATAGAAAAGTTATACGGACTGAGTTTCGGTGTATCAGGGAAGGTCCAACGGTTGTATGCGCCTGCTGGAGTGATTTGGCTTTCACGCATAGTGCTAATCACTTGCCAATCTTTAGGTGCTGTGACCGTAATCTGATAGTTGGCTTTGATATCCGGTTGGTCAAATACGGCAAACATTTGTTGCGCGGCGGCGGGTTCAAAATGCGAATAGAGGTAGACCTTGCCATCGACCGGATCTTTAAAACGGTGCAAACCTTCGCCATTGGTGCTGTGAGGGCGAGTAAACTGCACTTCAACCGTGTTTTCACCCGAGGTCAGCAGACGCGTATTTAAGCTAATGTAAGCGCCATTATAGTTTGGATATACTGCGGTACCGTTGATGATAAAGCGTTTTATCTGTGCTTTGTTTAAATCTAAGCTCAGTTGTTTTGGTATTTCACTTAATTGAAAGGTCACTTTGGAGGTGGCGGAAAACTCGGCTTCCCCTGTGAGCTGAAAATCCAATTCATAGCGAACATCGGAAATAACCTGCGAGCGCAGCGCGGCCTGATACTGGCTAATGTAAGCACTGGCGTCACGTGGGCCCGTATTAAGAGTGCTTTGGGTGGCACACGACATCAATGCGCCGCAGGCAAGGGCAACAAAACTGGCTTTAAACAAGTTCACAACTTCAATCCTTCAACAATTTGTTTTGTTTTCTGCTTGGATATTGTTTCAATGTCGGGTGTTTGGGGTTGCCTGAGTGGCAAATTATCCCCTGCGCCAGTGCCGATTTGAGCCAGTATCATTGCAGTGTATTTTGGCCGAGTACACTACCTTATTTGCCTAGGATAACCAATGTTAAAAATGTAAAAAAAAAGCCAGCATTTCAGCTGGCTTATTGGAAACTCAGTTTGGCGAAAGTAAGCGCCTGAGACAATTACATGCCTAAGAAAGACTTAGACTTCATCTTGCGGATTTCTTTTTCATCAGACCATTCAATCAAGCCTGTTTCTAAATCCATTAAACGCATTGTCATCTTGTAGTACACGTCTTTAGTGCTACCGTCTTGCTTCACTATGCTAGATAAATTGCCGTATAACATGTATTGCGCGCCGATTTGACGACCAAACTTGATGGCGGTTGATGGATCAACCATGCCAGTGTTGTTTTGGTAATCCAGTTGCTTACGGACTGAGTCTACTTTGGTCATGTCGATAAAACGGAACTTGCCTGAGCGCAATAGTTTGTTGCTGATAGAGTCAGTAACTGACTCAGTATCAATGTGCTCTGAGGTTTTATTCTTGATGCTGTCGACAAATAAAATCGGACGGCTATTAGCTGTCATGGCCACGATAGGAGGGAAAGTCATCATGCTATCCACCATCTTGGCTGCAATAGCTTGTAGATCCGTTGAGCCAAAGTTCTCATTGACGGTTTCAACTTCGGTGGCATCGCCATACTCGACTTTAGATTGACATGCAGCCAGACCCATAACGGCAGCCAGCACAAAAATTAGTTTAAATTGTTTCATAGTCAGTTCCATTTTGTGATTGTATAAACTTAATGACACTCGTCTTATTCAAATACCACAACCGCTAGGCTAAATGATTATTGAATAAATTCGGGTGTAATTACCAGTATCAATTGCCCAGACTAAGGTGGTTTTGCCTGCTGCAACGTCAATTTTTGCCGGTGGCGCTTTATCTAACTGCAAAGTGTATTCACCCGCACTCAAATAACGCCGCCCGATCTGTGCTTGTTTAGGCAGCGTCAGCCAACTACGACGATCCGCTTGCTCTGTTACTACGTTAAAAATCTGCATCGCAATACTGCCAATATCGGCGGCATTGTTTCCGGGTCTGCCACTCTTCTCAACCTGATAGGCCATCTCGGATTTGGCATAGACCCTTGCGACTTGGCGAACCAAGGTTGCGGGCAGATCTTCCTTGAGTGCTGTGATGGCTAAGGCATCAATATTGGCAATAGGTTCAGTTTTCAGCACTGTACCTAAACCTTGCACTTGCGTCTCTGGCACAAAAGTATTGTTTGGCATGTAAGTGGCTAGCGACACGGTTTGCCAATTGCCATGTATGGTAAAAGGCACTGTAAGTGCCTGTTTGGCCGGAACAAAACCGCGTTCAACCATCAAAATCACTTGGCCATCTTTGGGGTTAGGCAGCTTTGCATCGCCCCAACGGCGTTTAAATTCGTCATATTGTGGCATGCCAAGTTGCTTGGCGAGGCGCACCAGATCTTGCTGTAAATAGGTGTTGTTTGGGGTGATTTGTGCCGCTTTACGATAATCGATATAGGCATCGTTTGGCTCACCTAGCACTTCATGTAGTACGCCTGTGGTGTAATAGCTGTAAGCGTTTAAGAAAGAACTCGTCACAGTGCCTGCGGCTTGACCTAGCTTGTTGACCTCGGCATCGATAGTCCCGTTCGCCATGGCTTGTACTGATTTTTGTGATTTTTGATAACGCTCTTGTTCGCTGCTTTGTAACTCGTTACTGCGACGAACTTCAACTAAAGCGCCTTGGTAATCGCCACTAAACAAATAGTTTAGCGCTTGGTATTGGTGCAGCATGATGCGTTCATAGCCAGGACCACGGTACGGAATCGCATTGTCGTTTAACACTAAGCTGCTGGCTGTGGCACTAATATCGCTGACGCTGACTTTGGCCTTATCATCAAAGGCGGTGTAAGCATCGACCGCTTGTTGATAGTACTTTTTACTGGCCGCAAAATCGCCGGCGACTTGAGCAATACGGCCCGCTTCTTGAGCATAGAGTAGGCCATCGTTGCCATTGATATTGCTGGCAAGTTTGTCGATACCAGCCAAGGGCGTTGCACTATTCAACTCTTGTTTGAGCGGTTCAATCTGTGAAGGGTAATTAATGAAAATACTGTTGTAGGCGCAGCCAGATAGACCTAGCACCAACCCCATTGCCAAAGCGGGTGCGATAAAAACGCGAGATAAAGGTGTAACCAAAGACAGTTTCATTATTGCGCTTCACCTTGTTCGATGGACTGGGCTGAGATCGACTGAGCCTGTTCTGGCATAAGTGAACGCTCGAGTAAGGTGATCCCTTGCAGGTGATCAAATTCATGTTGAAAAATCCGCGCAATAAAGCCCGTTAATTCGGTTTGCTGCCACTCGCCTTGTAAATTTTGATAGCGTACTTCAATGGCTTGATGCCTTTGTATCGTAAATCTTTGCCCCGGTACAGATAGGCAGCCTTCTTCTCCGCTGACCAACTCGCTTGATACATTAATGATTTGCGGATTAACCACGACTACAGGCGCCATATTGGGCGCATCGGGATAACGCTCATTTGGGCGAGAAGCCATAATAAATAAGGCTAAGGGACTGTGAACCTGTGGCGCCGCGATGCCAACGCCTTTGGCGGCTTCCATGCAGGCAGACATTTGCTCTGCAAGGTGCGCAAGTTCGGCATTAAAATGCTGCACTGCAATTGCAGTCTGCCCTAGGATAGCTTCACCCACTAACGCTATGGGTAATAAAGGCGGGGTTTGTTTTGGCATCAAATGTTTAAACATCGCATTCCCTGGATATTTTGCGGTAACCGTCTTTGAATCAAAGTCTTATTTTAAAGCGTCAGTATTAGTAATGTGGCGGCGGCGTTTCTTCAGCCTGAGTCGCCATATTACTCGGTTCCATGTCTTGTAACTTACCAATTAACATGTGAATTTGGTGCTGCTGGTGAGCCACAAGTCGATTTAATTTGATCACTTCTTGGTTTAACTCTTCGACTGTGAGCTCTTGAAAAGCCAATTTGGTTTCTAGATCTTCAATCTGTGCTTGTACGCCTTGCATGACTAACCTCTATTGCTGCCAAGTCTCAACTAAGCCTTGGCTACTGATACTAACAACTTTATTGGTATCTCGAATTGCCACAGAGTATACAACGGCTCCTCGATTTTGGCTGTTTTTAGTGAGTGCAACCTGCCATTTTTCAATTTCCTTACCCGAGTCACGTTGCCATAGTATGACTTCCCGCGCCGGCGTTCCCGTTAATATCTGGCTGTCTTGTTTGATAAACCGCACCGCGGAAAAGTTCATCTGCCGACGGGTAATATCTAACTGATTTAACAGTTTACCGCTAGTGTTATCCCAGATTTTGGCTTCATTTGTGCTGCCATTGGTAAAACTTAGTGTGCCACTGTCGTTAAGCGCCACTTTAGTGATACGGCTGCCTAAGGTCCAAGTATGAAGCGGCTGACCCGTTTGCGCCTGCCAAAGAATCGCCAGCATATCATTCGACCCCGTTAATGCTAAACGGCCATCCGCGGAGAGGGCCACGCTATTGACGCGATCTTTATGTCCCAGAAATTTGATTAAGGCACTTTGGGCGGCATTGAGTGACATAACGGAACCATCATTTAAACCAATGAGTAGCGCGCCATTATCAGCTACCGCCACGCTTTCACCGGATGAAGGCAAAGACCACCATCCTAGGGATTTTCCGTCGGCTATTCTCCACATGGCAACTGAATCTCGGCTTAACGACGCAGCAAATAGTCCGTTGGGCGAAATCGCCGTACCTGTGACGCCAGTATTGATATCGCCATGTATCCATTGGTATTTAAGTGTATGGGTGCTGAGATCCCAGCATTGGACTCCACTACTTTGGGTGGCGACTAAGGCGAATTGTCCATTGCTCGATAGACTCGCGCTATAGCTAGGTTCCGTGGTGAGAACGCTAATGTCTTCCGCTTTAGGATGGCAAGCTGTCAGAAAAATTGTGCAAATTACCAGCAGTAGATTTTTCTTCATGAACTTGCTCCCTAAGTTGCTGTCTTTAGACTTGATCAAGTGACATTAATCACTGTTAACCCATAAAGAATCTAGTTGGTATAACCGAGATAACTAGTATAAAGTTGTCTCGCTTAGGTTATTGTAACCGCTTGAGGATGCTGAGGAAGCTTTAATGAAATCGATTTATAAATTATCGTTAGTTGCATTGGCTGTTATTGGCCTATCTGCTTGTAATCAAGAAGAAAAAGCAGCTGCTGCGAGTACAAGTGTTGAATTAACGACAGAAGCTCAAAAAGAAGCTTACAGTGTAGGCGCTTCAATCGGTCGTTACATGTCTGGCCATATCAAAGAGCAAGAAGAATTAGGCCTACCAGTTGATCGCACTCTGATCGTCACTGGTTTCACTAATGGTCTGAATGACCAATTAAAATTAACCGAAGAAGAAATGCAAACCATTCTTCAAGGTCTAGATAAAAAGTTAAACGATAAACGTCAGGAACAAGCGACTGCGATTTCTGCTAAGAACATCGAAGACGGTAAAAAATTCCTTGAAGAAAATAAGGCTAAGTCTGGCGTAGTGACAACTGAGTCTGGCTTACAATACGAAGTATTAACACCAGGTACTGGCGAAAAACCTGCTGCAGAAGACACTGTAGAAGTGGATTATGTTGGTACTTTAATCGACGGTACTGAGTTCGATAGTTCATACAAACGTGGTCAAACGGCTAAGTTCCCACTGAACCGCGTGATCCCAGGTTGGACCGAAGGCGTTCAATTAATGCCTGTTGGCGCTAAGTACAAGTTTGTTATTCCTGCAAACTTAGCCTACGGCGAGCGTGACACTGGTACTATTCCACCAAATTCCACACTGGTTTTTGAAGTTGAATTGAAATCAGTTGAGAAAGCATCTGCAGCGCCAGCCGCTGAACCAGCAGCTAAAAAGTAATGAATTAACTGCCGCGTTTATTACGCAGTAAGTGAAATACCGCTCCTAAATGAGCGGTATTTTTTTGTCTGTAAAAATCACATTATAGTTTTAATGCTTAATTTATTGCCTTGCTATACAAGGTTTACAGCCTTAACTCATGTTTAATTTTATATAGCAATCATCAATCTCTATCGGCTATTACAATGGATGGTATTAATCATTAACGTTAGCTCGCTTTAGCGTTGGTTTTATTTCAAAATAATGAAGGCTAAATTACGTTTTAATGATATCTACTATCTTTTAAAGCGCCGCATTCTTTACATTTTATTGGGTATTGCATACCGATAAAAATCATTAAAATATCACATTAAAATATTGGTTATTATTTGTACTCGCCAGTGCTTTGGCTGAGCTTGGGTGTATTACTCTTACTGTTTGTTTTTATTTGGCTAATACTTTCGAATTATTACCTTGTTCTTCTGTGTGAACAGTGCTGTGTCCATAATCATTTACTCATCAATGTGTTACATTGGCAATGTGCGATCTTGCCCTCTTTTTTTAAGCATTCAACTCTGAAATAATCCGCCCGCACGTTAATAGAAGTTAGCGGCAATATTATAATAATGGGGTTGATGATATGGATAATGTTAATAAGTTAACGGCGATTTCTTTAGCTGTCGCAGCAGCTTTGCCTATGATGGCAAGCGCAGATGTGATGATTACCGAATATGTTGAAGGTAGCGCAAACAATAAAGCAATTGAACTGTATAACAGCGGCGATACGGCAATTGATCTCGCGGGTTATAAACTGGTTCGTTATAAAGATGGGGCAACTGTTGCATCAGATATGGTGGCATTAGATGGCCAATCCATTGCGCCTAAAACGACTAAAGTCATTTTAAATTCTAGCGCTGTGATCACGCTTGACCAAGGTGTTGACAGTTACTCTGGCAGTTTAAGTTTTAATGGTGGTGATGCGGTCGCACTCGTTAAAGATGATGCGGTTGTCGATATTATTGGCGATGTACCAACACCAACGGGTTGGGGATTCGACGTTACCTTAAAACGTAAATTAGATGCGTTAGTGGCGAATACGGTATTTAATGCCGCCCAGTGGGAACAATTACCTAAAGATACCTTCTCAGGATTAGGTTATCTAGAAGCCCCAGCAGAGCCAGAAGTGCCGCTCTTTAGCTGCAGCGGCGCTAAAATAGTGCCGATTTATCAAGTACAAGGTGCGGGTGAGTCTAGCCCTTACGTTCCAGAAGGTGCATTTGAGTCTGAAGCTGAAGTCACAGTGCGCGGTGTCGTGACTGCCCGTGGTGAAAGCTTGTTTAAAGGTTTTTATCTACAAGAAGTGAAAGGTGATAACTCACCGTATACCTCTGATGGTGTGTTTGTATTCTTAGGTGAAGCGGTACCTGAAGCGATTCAACCTGGGGTTGAAGTTTGTGTGCAGGGTAAAGTGAAAGAATACTTTGGCTTAACTCAAATCGATATTAAAGCCGATAAGAAATTTGAAGTCGGCGCTAAGGGTGAAGTTCCAGTTGCCGCGCCTTTCTATGTCGCCGATGGCGAAACCTTAGCGCAAGCATTAGAGCGTTATGAAGGCATGAATGTGGCTTTAGATGCGGGCAGCGATCTTAAGATCAGCCGTACCTTCAGCTATGACTACGCAGGCCGTCGTAATAACATGCTAGTGTCTTATAAAGAACCGCTAATGAAGGCGACACAGCTTTATCCTGCGCTTTCTGCTGAAGCGACTGCGTTAGTTAAATCTAACCTCGAAAACCAACTCTTTATCGAATCTGATTACAAACCTGCCGACGGTGTAATTCCATACTTCCCTGATTTCAATGTGGAAACGGGCTATATCCGTGTGGGCGATCAACTGACTAATCTGCAAGGTGTGATTGGTTACAGCTACGGCGCTTATCGTTTAGTGGCAACTAACACTATTACAGCGGGTGATTTTATCCGTGGGGATGACAGAACTGATGCCCCAAGCGTCGCCACTAAGGGCGATCTGCGTGTGGCTAGCTTTAACGTGTTGAACTTCTTTAACGATGTTGATGGTGGTGATACCAATCCATCAGGTAGTAACCGTGGTGCCCTAACGCTGGAAGAAATGGTGCTACAACGTACTAAAATCGTTAGCGCTATTACTGCCATGAACGCCGATATTGTCGGTCTGATGGAAATTGCCAACAACGGTTTTGGTGAGAAGAGTGCGATTAAAAACTTAGTCGATGCACTGAACGAGAAGCAAACGCCTGAAAACGCTTATAGCTTTGTTGAAATCACCGACGCTGATAAATATGACGGCAAGTACTTTGGTACTGATGCTATCACTGTCGGTATGTTATACCGCGGTGGCAAAGTGACCTTAGCGGGTGCTGCGCAAGCTATCGATACTCCTGAGCAACATGCCAGTGCTGGTAGCGTGACTCGTACTAAAGATGGCAAAACTGAGACAAATCCAGGTAACGATGCTTACCAACGTCACAGCTTAGCGCAAACTTTCAAAATCCATGATGAGTCGCTGACCGTAGTCGTTAACCATCTGAAATCTAAAGGCTCAGGCTGTTTAGAAGATTGGGCTAACTTCGAAGAGTCAGTCGATCCTGCCGATCAACAGGGCAAGTGTAATGCTTTCCGCGTATCTGCAGCCAAAGTCTTGGGTGAAACGCTAAAAGACGTGAAGGGCGACTTACTGATCATCGGTGATATGAATGCCTACGGCATGGAAGATCCTATCCGTGTGCTGACCGACTTTGATGCGAGCAAGTCAGATCGTGACATCATGACCGCTTCGTGGACGACGCTCGATGGCAAAGTATTTGAACGCCAAGGTAGCAAGATTGAAAAAGGCTATGGCCTGATCAACTTGAACACGAAAGCCCACGGTACAGGCACTTTCTCTTATAGCTATAACGGCGAGCTAGGTAACTTAGACCATGCTTTAGCCAATGCTAGCTTAGCTAAGCGCTTAGTGGATATTGAAGATTGGCATATCAACTCAGTGGAATCTAACCTGTTTGAATACGGTAAGAAATTCTCTGGTGATCTGGCTAAATCTGAAAATGCGTTCTCTGCATCGGACCACGATCCTGTGATCGTTGCCTTAAGCTACCCAGCGCCGGTTGTGCCACCAAAACCTGAGCCAACGCCTAAAGATGATGGCGGTGCTTTGGGTTATTTAGGTTTAGCACTGATGTCTTTGTTTGGTTTACAACGTCGTCGCCGTTAACCTGTGTAACGGGTGCGCTCACAAGTGTTATTTGTGAGCTAGACTGAAATGAAGGGATGGTTCGCCATCCCTTTTTTAGCTGTTTTTTTCAGTTTTTATTAGGAGTGAGTATGGATACAGTCTCAAATCCGCTGAAAACCATTAAAGCGAAGGCGCCACTGTGGTTTTACTTTGTCGCAACGCTCAGTTTATTGTGGAATATCATGGGGCTGATGGCCTTTGTGATCCAAATGACCATGACGCCGGATGCCTTGGCGCAAATGAGTCCAGATCAAATCAAACTCTATGAGACCACGCCGGCTTTAGTTGATGCGGTATTTGGCTTTGCTGTGGTGTCTGGCGTTCTGGGCTGCCTATTGTTGTTATTGCGAAAATCCCTTGCCTATAAAGTGCTGGTTGCCTCACTTATCGCGGTTTTGTTGCAAATGAGCTATGTGTTTTGCATTCAACAAGCGGCTGTGGTGCTAGGAGCTGACGCATTAATCATGCCGAGTGTGGTGGTGTTCTGGGGATTGTTTCTCGTCTGGTTTAGTCGGCTGAGTGTTACTAAACAATGGTTAGTTTGAGTCTTATTTTTGCCGAGATTGACGGGACTGGCTTAGCGCAAACTAGTTGAACTTCATCCACTTCGCAGTAAACTGCTGATTGGTTTTATTGACTAGGAAGTTGCAATGAGTATTTGGTTTAGAGCTGTCACGTTAGAGGATTGCGCGCGTTTAGATGCCGGTATGGGCGGTAAAGGCACCTTGATGCAGACCTTAGGGATTGAGATCAGTGAAATTGGCGACGATTACATGAAGGCCACTATGCCAGCGAGCCCTGCGGTGCATAACCCTTTGGGGATAGTCCATGGCGGCGCGAATGTTGCGCTTGCTGAAACCGTTGCCAGTTATGCGGCAAATTTTGCGGTGGATTTTGAGCAGTACTATTGTGTCGGCCAAGAAATTAACGCTAACCACTTACGGGCTTCCCGTAATGGGCTATTAACCGCCACGGCTAAGCCTATTCATTTAGGAAAACGCGGCTCTGTATGGGAAGTGTTAATCCATAACAGCGCCGGTGAACTGACTTGTATTTCACGGATGACGGCGGCTGTCGTTAAACGCTAAGTGCTAAGTGCTAAGTGCTAAGTGCTAAGTGCTAAGTGCTAAGTGCTAAGTGCAATAGCCCAGCCTATTTCCTGTGGTGTGAATGGCGTATCAATCGTTTGATTTAAATAATATATGAATAAGGATTGGATATGGATAACGCGACAATTTGGGAATGGGTTGGTTATTTAGCGTCTGTGGTCGTTGCAATATCACTGATGATGTCAAACATCAAAAAACTGCGCTGGTGGAATCTTATCGGTGCGGCATTATTTGTGGCCTACGGCGTGGCAATTGGGGCTTATCCTGTTGCCTTAGTTAACTTTTTTATCGTACTGATAGACACTTATTATCTGGTTAAGCTTTACCGCGAAGCCGACTCACCCGCCAGTTAATGGCAGCGCATTATCTTTCTCTGCTTTTTTGTACCGCACTCAGCTTTACAGTAATCTGCTTCATCCCTGCGAGCAGCCATTTGGTTTTTCAGCCGCACCTTAGTGATGTGAGCGGACCATTGGCTGTGAGTCCGCGCAATCGTTTATCGACTTTGCTATTTTTCTTTTAATCTTTTTTATAGATTGCATGAATCTAGTTTAATCGTTTTATTCTTTGCTGGCGATTCTCTATTCTTGCTCCATCGACAACACGTCGCCAGCCAAGGAGATAAACCATGGCCACCATTTACGATTTAATTGAAACCTGGTTAACCAGCAATCAAGACTAAGGAGCAGGGCATGAGTCAACAACATCAAACAAGTCAGTACTTAACGAGCCAAAACGGCGCCCCAGTGGCCGACGATCAAAACTCACTGTCGGCGGGTGAACGTGGTCCTTTGCTATTACAGGATTGGCATTTAATTGAAAAGTTAGCCCATTTCAACCGTGAGCGTATCCCTGAGCGTATCGTGCATGCCAAAGGTACTGGCGTTTACGGCACATTTACCCTGACTAAAGATTTAAGCGATTACACCATTGCCGACCATTTCAATGGCGTTGGTAAGCAAACCGAAACCTTTATTCGTTTCTCAACCGTCGGTGGCGAAATGGGTTCTGCCGACGCAGAGCGCGATCCACGTGGCTTTGGTTTACGTTTTTATACTGCCCGTGGTAATCACGATATCGTGGGTAACAACACGCCGACCTTTTTCTTACGAGATGGGATTAAGTTTCCAGACTTTATCCATACGCAAAAGCGTAATCCTAAGACAAACTTAAAAGATCCGCAGGCTATGTGGGACTTTTGGTCATTGAACCCTGAAGCCATGCATCAAGTGACCATTTTGATGTCGGATCGCGGTATTCCTGCCAACTACCGTCAAATGCACGGTTATGGTTCACACACTTTCTCGTTGTGGAATGCCAAGGGCGAGCGTTTCTGGGTGAAGTTCCACTTTAAATCCCAGCAAGGCGTGGTCAACTTAACCAACGAACAGGCTGATAAATTAAAGGGGATAGATCCCGATTCATCACAGCGCGATATGGTGGTGGCGATTACCGATGGCAATTTCCCGCGTTGGACTGTTAACGTGCAGATCATGCCTGAGGCAGATGCCAATATTTATCATATCAATCCATTTGATTTAACTAAGGTTTGGCCACATAGCGACTATCCATTGCTTGAGATTGGGGTGTTAGAGCTGAATCGCCTGCCACAAAACTACTTTGCCGAAGTTGAGCAAGTGGCATTGGCGCCCAGCAATTTGGTTCCCGGTGTTGGAGCTTCGCCCGACAAGATGTTGCAAGCGCGTTTATTTGCCTATGCCGATGCCCAGCGTTACCGCATTGGTGCCAACTACAACCAGTTACCGGTGAACTGCCCACATGCGGCTAAGGCAAATCATCATCAACGTGCGGGCGCTATGGCGGGCACACAATGTCCTTACCATGGCAGCCAAACGGGGGCCGATGCCACGGCAAACTATGGCCCGAACAGCACTGCAGATGCCTTGGTTGAGCCAGTAAACTTTAGCGAACCACCATTGCGTTTAGAAGGTGAAGCGGCACGTTACAGTCGTTATAACCAAGACGATTATACCCAAGCGGGTAATCTGTATCGCATCTTCTCTGAAGCCGAGAAAGCGCGCTTAGTGGCAACAATTTCGGGTTCATTAAGTCAAGCGAGTTTAGATGTGCAGCAACGCATGCTGGCACATTTCGAACAAGCCGATGCGGATTACGGTCAACGTATTAGAACGGCATTAGGGCTATAAGCTGCGTTTCTAAGAAGTTAAGCTTCTAAGTCGACACTGTTTATCTCAATAAAACCGTCGTAAGTAGAAAGGCCAGTGATGTTTATCACTGGCCTTTTTGTTGCCTTAATTCAATATGATCAATGATCTAGAACAGTAGTGTTGCTACGCCTAACAGTGCGAACAATACGGCGCAGCCGCGGTGTATCCACAACATAGGTAATTTTTCGGCGCTGAAATGGCCTGCGATCACCACAGGTACGTTGGCAACCAGCATGCCTAAGGTTGTGCCTGCAACCACCATAGTTAATGAATCGTATTTTGCGGCTAACACTACCGTTGCGATTTGCGTTTTATCCCCCATCTCGGCGATGAAAAACAGGATAAAGGTGGCGAGGAAGGGGCCCATTTTATAGAAACGGCTCTCTTCAGCATCGACTTTATCTGGGATTAACACCCAAAGAGCAATCGCGAAGAAGGATGCGGCAACTAAATAGCGGGCAAGATCTGGGCTGACCCAGTTAATCGCCCATTGGCCAATCCAAGCGGCGGCAAAATGGTTGAATAAGGTCGACAGCAAAATGCCTAAAATAATGGCGGTTTTATTTTTAAATCTTGCGGCAAGAATTAGTGCAAGTAATTGAGTTTTATCACCAATTTCGGCAATGGCAACCGTAAAGGTTGAGGCAAGTAGGGCTTCCAAGTGTGATCCTTTAGGGGTGGTTAAGACATAAGCACAATAAACCGTCCACCCCTAGGTGCAGTCATTGTGCTCAGGTCTTGCTGGGCAAATCGATGATTTGCTGTGAACACCATGGCGTGTGGCCAAGTATGTTGATGTTCACCCTAGATGACGATGGTTCGACATCCCGTTAGCTACTCCCCCGAAGCGAGGTGGGCATTATACCTAAGTGAATTTCGGTTTCAAGCACGAGTTTATTACAGTAGGCATGAATGAATGTTTGACGGGTGTCAGAATAATACCGCGCGACATTCTGTAATTATATGAATATAAATGGATTATTTTTTGACAGCGTTGTCTTTTGTTGCTAATTTAGCCAAGTCATTTCTACTTGATTACATACTATTAACTCGTAGTGATTCGATGACACCTACCGTATTTGGCAAACTAATTGAAAAGTTAGGACGCAAAGCTTCCGGTCTAAGGTTGTAAATGGATTTTTTAGTGAACTAAGATAGCGGAGTTGCCGCAGAATTCGATTTCTGTGAAAGATAAACGACTGCTGTTTAATGCTGTTGTTTGCCCAAATACCACTTTTATATCTAAGCCCAAGCCAATACTGGCAAAGATGGGTGCAAATGGAGTGCATTAAAGTGGCAAATCCTACTGTTTTTTCCCCTGTTTCTAAATTGAGTTTATTGGCCGTCGCAGTGATGGCGGCAAATACATTTGTGAGTATTTCTGCACAGGCACACGGTTATGTTGTGGCGCCAGAGTCACGTTCCTATGCCTGTAAAACCGGCAACAATGCCAACTGTGGCGCGGTGCAATGGGAACCGCAAAGCGTTGAAGGACCATCGGGTTTTCCTGAGTCAGGTCCTGCTGATGGCAAACTGGCGAGTGCGGGTAATGGTGCTTTCTCGCCTTTAGATGAACAGAGTTCCAGTCGTTGGTCCAAGACGGATATCAAAGCGGGCTGGAATAAGTTCAGTTGGCAGTTTACTGCCAATCATGTCACCCGTAATTGGCGTTATTATTTAACCCGCCAAGATTGGAATCAAAACCAAGCTTTAAGCCGTGCGAGCTTTGACTTAGCGCCATTCTGCGTAGTCGATGGTGGCATGGTGCAGCCGCCTAAGTTAGTGACCCATGACTGTTATGTGCCAGAAGGTCGCAGCGGTTATCAAGTGATTCTAGCCGTGTGGGAAGTGGGTGATACCACCAACAGTTTCTACAATGCTATCGATGTGAACTTAGATTCGGGTCCCGTCGTACCGGGTGAATGGCTCGATGTGGGCGACATCAATCCGTCACTCGATCTCAAGGCGGGCGATAAAGTGATGACCCGAGTGTTCGATGCCAATGGTGAGCAACCGGCTAAACAAACAGTCATTACCATTAGCGATGCGACTCAAGGTGATAAACAAAATTGGCCTTTCCTATTAGCGAGCGCGATTAATGCCCAGCAGTCTCAGTTAAAAGCGGGACAAAAAAATGCATCAGGTGTGATTGAGCCTGTGTATGGCAAAAACGACATTTTTACTGCGACGACTTCAGGTATTGAGCGTGTTGAAGTGGGATTTGATCTGGCACCCGCTCCGGGCAACAGCTTAGAAGTCACTTCACTTGCCGACGATTATCAAATTATCGACGGCGCGGCGCAGGTTAGTTTTGACGTCACCAGCAATGCTGAAATGTTAGTGTCTGCGTATTTGTTTAGCCACGATGGCACGGCTGCGGGTTTTGTGAGTCAAACCGTTAATAATACCAGTGCAAGCTTAGTGTTAGACGTGGTTGCGCCTAAAGCAGGGCATTATCACTTGCAGGTTAAAGCTGAGCCTAAACAAGGTGATGTTATTCAGCAGAACTTTGATCTTTTCTTAAAGGATCAAGCACCAGCGCCAGAAGCGGATTTTGTCTTCCCTGAAGGAGTCAAAGGTTACGTTGCGGGCACTACAGTGTTACAGCCTAAAAATGGCAAAGTGTATCAATGTAAGCCATTCCCCTATAGCGGTTATTGCATGCAGTGGTCGGCTTCTGCCACAGGATTTGAGCCAGGTGTTGGCGCTTCTTGGACTATGGCGTGGACTGAGCTGTAAATTAACATCTTGAGTTAATCGATTCTCAACATGATGTGATTGGGCTTAAACACAGCGAATATGTTTAAGCCCATATTCAGCGCGTTCGCGACAGTCAAAATATACGTTTTACCTCGATTCACCCACAATGCGGCATCCCACGTATTTCCAACAAAGGTAGCGATTTTGTTGGCTTGTATGTTTTCGTTTACCACAGCGCTATTAAGTTGTTACCGTACAGTGCGCGACTTATCTTTGTTCACAACTGGCTTGCCCACTGGGTTTGGCTCTGTTAATGTCCCAAACTATCTATTTTACCTATGTTGTTATTAGGATTATCACAATTGAAAGTCATGCCACTTTTATGCAACCGATTTAGTTAGCCTCAATGGCTACTGGGTTGAAATATTCAAAAGCTATTGGGGCCAATTGATCTGCAGGAATGAGATCCGATTGGATGCTTTTTGAAGCTGCTTTAAGTGATGTGTTGCTTATTTCGATTTAAGACGCAAGGCTTTATCGGTTCAAATCTTACTCAAATAAAATAATAATTAATCATTGAACAGGACTATTGTGTGAATTCAAAAATGTTAGGCTCGATCGCCATCGTTGCCGGGACGGCCATTGGCGCAGGTATGTTAGCCTTACCTTTAGCCACCGCGGCTTTAGGTATTATTCCAGCGTTAGTGTTACTCGTCGTTATTTGGGGCGTATCTGCCTATACCTCATTACTGATGCTCGAAATTAACTTACGCACTGGCGTAGGTGATAACGTGCATGCCATTACGGGTAAATTGCTGGGTAAAAAAGGTCAAATAATTCAAGGCGCTTCTTTCTTAAGTTTATTATTTGCTTTGACTGCCGCTTATCTCACCGGTGGGTCATCGCTATTAGTGCTTAAAGCGAAGAACATGTTCGATATCGTGCTCGATAATCAAGTCGCCGTATTGTTGTTTACCTTAGTGCTCGGCGGATTTGCGGCGCTCGGTGTGGCTTGGGTCGATAAAGTGTCCCGCTTCCTGTTTTCGTTAATGATTTTACTGCTGGTGGTTGTGGTGTTATTTCTCCTGCCTGAAGTCAGTATTGCCAGCATGGCAACGGGCGCGATTGCCGAGTCGATGACCAGCAGTTGGATGGCGGCGATTCCCGTCGTGTTTACTTCTTTTGGTTTCCACGTTTGTATTGCCACTTTAGTGCGTTATCTGGATGGCGATGCAGTTTCACTGCGCAAGGTATTGTTAATCGGTTCGACGATTCCACTGGCTTGTTATGTGCTTTGGTTGTTGGTGACCTTAGGCACAGTAGGCGGCTATGAAGTCAGTGGTTTTGAAGGTTCATTACCGTCACTGGTGACGGCATTGCAGGATATTGCCCATACGCCTTGGATCAGCAAATGTATTTCGTTATTCGCCGATTTAGCCCTAGTGACCTCATTCCTAGGGGTGACCTTAAGCCTGTATGACTTTGTCGCCGAATTAACCCGCGCTAAAGAGACGTTTGCCGGCCGTATGCAGACCTGGTTGTTAACCTTTATTCCGCCAGTATTATGTGCTCTGTATCTGCCAGAAGGCTTTGTGGCGGTACTGGGATTCGCAGCCGTGCCATTGGTGGTGATGATCATCTTCTTGCCAATCGTGATGGCATTGCGTCAACGCCAAACACAACCTGGCGGTTATCAAGTGTCGGGTGGTTCTGCGGGCTTAGTGATGGCAGGTTTGTTAGGCGCTGTGATTGTGGGCGCGCAGCTATTTGTTGCAATCTAACGGCTTGGTATTTAGCTCGCAGCTAGCGTCAGCATTGTAGCGAACACCGCGGGGTAACTTTGATGGAATGTAGCTGATGGAATGTATTTGCTTTGTAAGCGAATTTTTCTGAGTCTGTTATAAAGTGTATCCGATGTGATAAAGTCAGGCCCCGGCCTGACTTTTTGCTTTTTAGGTTTTAAAGCGAGTGATGCTGGGTTTTAATACAGTGACTTAAGATAAAAACAACACGATTAAAACGAGAACATGGCCCAGCTTGCGCGTGGCTTCATTCACATAAAACGGACTTAACACAATGAAAAAATGGTTACTCACAGTTGCCGTGGCCGCCAGTTTTGGCGCTCAGGCTGACGAAGGTATGTGGCAGCCCCATCAGCTGCCCGCTATGGCCGATGAGCTTAAAGCAAAAGGGCTAGAAATTGATGCAAAATCGATTTCAAAACTCACCGAATTCCCAATGAACGCAGTGATCAGCCTTGGTGGCTGTACCGCGTCATTCGTATCGCCAAAAGGCTTGGTGGTCACTAATCATCACTGTGCCTATGGTGCGATTCAATACAACTCCACCCCAGAAAAAAACCTGCTGCAAGATGGTTTTTTAGCTAAGACCTTCGCCGATGAATTACCTGCCACACCGGGTTCACGTGTGTACGTGACCGAAGATGTGACCAATGTGACCGAGCGCGTAAAAGGCGGGCTTGAAGGCAAAGTGGGCAGTGCCTTCTATCAAGGCGTTGAAAGCCAAGAAAAAGCCTTAGTAGCTGAATGCGAAAAAGAAGACGGCTACCGTTGCCAAGTGTATAGCTTCCACGGTGGTCTTGAATATTATCTGGTTAAACAACTGGAAATCCGCGATGTACGCTTAGTCTATAACCCAGCCGCGAGCGTGGGTAAATACGGTGGCGACGTCGATAACTGGATGTGGCCACGTCACACAGGGGATTTTTCTTTCTATCGCGCCTATGTGTCTAAAGCGGGCAAACCTGCCGATTTCAGTAGCGATAACGTGCCATACGAGCCAAAAAGCTTCTTAAAAGTATCGGCTAAAGGCGTGAGCGATGGCGATTTTGTCATGGTGGCTGGTTACCCAGGTCGCACCAACCGATATCGCACCGCCAATGAAGTACAAAATCAATTCGAGTGGGCTTATCCTGAAGGTAAGTTATTGCGCGAGCGCTTTATTGAGATCATTAAAGATACCGCGCCAGAGGGTAGTGACGAACGTATTAAGTACGAGAGTCAAATTGCTAGCCTTGCAAACTACGCGAAAAACTTCACCTCGATGATCGAGTTTTATGGCAAATCCACCATGCTTGCGGACCGTAAAGCCCGCGAAGCTGAGCTTGCAGCGTGGATCGCTAAAGACAGCGGCCGTGAAGCGAAATACGGTAAAACTTTAGCAGAACTAGATGCGTTAATTGCCAAGAGTAAAGCGCATCAAGAGCGTGACATGATCTTAAGCTACATAGGTAGCACGACAATGTTGCCAACGGCGCGCAGTTTGTATCGCTTAGCGAACGAGAAACAACTGCCGGATATGCAGCGTGAACCTGGCTTCCAAGAACGTGATATGACTCGTCTGAAAGCGAGCATGGAGCGTATCGATCGTCGTTATGCGCCAAGCGTCGATAAAGCCGTGTTGTTCGATATGCTGAAACGCTACGCCGCACTGCCAGAAGACAAACGTCTACCCGCATTGGATAAAGCCTTTGGTATCGATAAAAAGTTCAGCGAAGCTAAGCTTTCGAAAACCTTAGACAAAATGTACGCCAAAACTGAGTTAGGCAAAAAAGACGTGCGTCTGGCATGGATGGATAAATCCGTTGCCGATTTTAAAGCCTCTAAAGATCCGTTCATTCAATTCGCCGTGGCTATGTATGACACAGATATGGCTGAAGAAAAGAAAGAAAAAGAACTGGATGGCGAGCTGATGAAAGTGCGTCCTCAGTACATGGATGCCATCATTGCCTACAATCTTGAGCAAGGTAAGCCAGTGTATGCCGATGCGAACTCAAGCCTGCGTGTCACGGTTGGTCATGTGAAAGGCTACTCGCCAAAAGACGGTTTAGTGGCTGTGCCATTCACTCGCCTTGAAGGCATAGTGCAAAAGGACACAGGTGTTGATCCTTTCGATGCGCCGAAAAAAGAGTTAGAGCTGATTAAGCAGAAGCAATACGGTGATTTCTATGTGAAAGCCATCGATTCTGTACCGGTTAACTTCCTGTCGACGTTAGACACAACCGGCGGCAACTCAGGCTCACCCACCCTAAACGGCCGCGCTGAATTAGTCGGTTTGCTGTTCGATGGTGTGTATGAAAGTATTATCGGCGACTGGGCATATGACGATAACATCAACCGTTCTATCCAAGTGGATAGCCGCTATATGTTGTGGGTAATGAAGTATTTAGATCATGCCGACAATCTATTAGCCGAGATGGAAATAGTTAAGTAAGCCATTGCCGCATCAGCAATGGTGCGGCCTATAATGGCTGGATTATCAGCATTTAAGTGCGATTTAGTGCTTTAAGAATACTGAAATAACAAGACAACACAATAGCGATAGACTCACTGGGTTTATCGCTTTTTTTGTAGCTGTAATGGCCTGCTGACGGCTGTTAAGATAGGCGCGCCACGGCATTAGCTCACCTTTTTAGCATTAGCGTAACCAGTGGATTGAAAGTATATACGCAACATATTTTTTAGACTGAAATGTGTTGGAAAGTAGTGCCGGAGGACCTGCATCTTTAGTTAGATTTTTTAGTGGGTTAGCATTGGCAGGTATCCACGCATATAGGCTCGCCATGGCATTGACTCGCCGACACGCAGCAAGTCCATCCTTGGATGCTCGACCGCCCCGTCCATGGGGCGGACGGTCGTCTTGCCAATCACCATTGCTCACCTTTTTAGCGTTAGCGTAACCTGTGGATTGAAAAAGATTACGTAACATACTTTTGGACATAAACGTGCCAGAACTGATCGACCCGACACGAGTGTGGACATAAACGTGTCAGCAGCATTCCCCAGACACGTACCTGGACATATACGAACTATGGTAAAAGGTCTAAAGGTTGGATTTTTTTGGATATATATGGTCATTAGATAAAGTTTACACTGCCCCCCACATATCTATTAAGTTGAAATCATTTAACAAACAATCAGCGTTCGAAAATGTTCACTTTATCACCTTGCTATTTTACTCGTTTCCTACCATTTGTTTGCTTATTTGGTTGCTTCCTTGCGCTTTTTAATACCCTTGTTTTTTCGGAATTAAACTCTTCCATAGCTTTAAAGCTAAACATCTCGTTAAGCGGCATATCTAAATTAAAGCTCGCTCTCTCCCTGAATTCCTCTATTTCCAAATATTTAATGAATTCTTCAACACGCTCTAATCTAACTTTGACCCGTTCAATTCGTTCACCTCGAGTGAATAGGCTATATTCTTTTCTTGCTGCTTCTGTAAGGTAGTTGCAAGTCTTTTCAGTAAATACTCCAGTATCGGTACATATCAAATCTAAATAAGTAAAATAATGAGCTAAATCATTGGTCATATATAAACCATAATTTGTAATCTTTATACTATCGACATTGTTTGAATACGAATCCAGCCTATTATTAGATTCAATAAATCCATGTTTCAGTAATAAATCAACATTTTTTTCGAAGTCATCAATCATGTTGAAGGTTTCTGAAAAATACGATTTAAGTGTGGCTATAGAATGATACGAAGGTGTCGAGCTATCAGTCCCCTTAGATAGTTTTCTTAATATACGTAACGCAGTGAAATGAGATGTATGTCTATTAGAGCGTAATTGATAAATATTAGGAATATCGCTAAGCTTCTCATCATAAAAGTATCTAGTTGGTATCATAACCGGTTTTAATACTTGATGTATTTGAAAGTTCCATCTTCCTACAGCAATCATTTCATCGACATTTGTATAACCCGAAAGTAAGAAACTTCTGAATAAATCTAGCGATAATCTTGTATCACCATGGGCACAAGCACTTATAAAATTAGTTAAAGGTGAAGCTTGATCAGCGAATTCATTACATAAGATTTGCAAATAAACCTGACAATCTTTAACAAAATCATTATTAATATCCCCAATTATCACATCCCTTCGATTTGGGTCGGCTAATAGCGACACTGTGTAAGAAAGGCGTTTTTTAAATACTTCAGCTGGACTAGGTGAACTAATATGAAAACCAGAGTTTTGAAATGCATCTAAAACACCGTGAATTTTTGAATCATAGAATCGTTCCTCTCTCATAGATATCAAAGACACACAAGCAAGTCTGTTAGATATCTCTTGTGCTGATGTAAAGCAAAAGTCCTGAATATCAGTAGAATATTGATCGGTGTTATCAACAACAACTATGGCACCTTTTCCCTGCTCCCCCCAGTAGTTTACTAATCTGCTTGCACAATATAAATAGTCAGTTTTCCATTGAGATATTAAATCATTCAATTTTAAGTTGAATGATTCAGAACTATGTTGCAAACCGCTTAAATTCTGTTTCAGTGCAATTTGATAACGATCATTAAATAAATTTTCTATAATTATATTACGTTCTGAATTTAAGATGTTGTCGGTATCTAAAGTTTCAACTAATCTCTTCCAAATATGAGTTCTTATAGTTTCTTTATCCTCAGGAACCTTTAGAAGATCAACTATTGATATTACCGAATGATCTTTTAACCATCGAGGAGGAGTATGGTGTAACAGTCGTTTGATAAAAGTTGATTTTCCAGATCCTTTTCCACCAAAAAGAACTAAGACTTCACCTTCCCTTCCTTTTTTAAGGTTTTTAGTTAATCGCCCACCTAAATTTCCACCTTTACCTGTATCAGTCAGTTGCGATACACCATATTCTTGAAAATAAGGAGTTAAGGAATCTTGTATTAAACTATGTAAACCATCATAAGTAGTTTTATATTCACGCTCAGATACATAACATTTATCCATGAAATCTGTATCATCATCTGAAATAATACCAAAGTAATGGTTAGCAATAGGCCTTAGAGTTGATGCTAATCTATTTGAATTGATTGGATGGGAATAAGTTAAAATTTTATCTTTAGGGTAAAATATGTTTCTATCTTTAGGTTGTGAACTAGACAACAAGGGAGAAAGTGACGAATTATCAAAAATGGCGGTAAAGGATAATGTGTTTATAGATTTAGTATAATCATCAATAAAAAATGATAGTGATCTTATAACGAATGCTTTTAGATCTTCCCAACGCTTTCCTTTTTCAAAGGTTTTAAAAAAAATCCATTCATGTCCATTAGTAATACATCCGAACTCACATCCAGTATCAAAACAATATGTTCGCACTTGTTGCATAGCAGCCTTTATATCATCATTGCTCAATAATTTTTTTATTGAAATATAACAATGAGTTTCACTTGAATTGTGTGCTAATGGCAGTTCGAAAAATATACCTTCCTTCTTTGCTTCTATAAAGAGCTGATCTTCACTATTTTCTTTTTTTAAAATGTAATCAGCAAAACCTGGCTTGATATATTCTTCAACAGCTACTCGATTCTTTGGCCAAGAAAGAAAGTCGTGCAATACAAAGTCGATAATTTTATGCCTAGTTTCAGCTTCATTTTTATCTCTTGTATTTACATCTGCAATGAGTTTATTCATTTCATCGAAATGGTCACCCGAATTAGTACTCATTTTTATTTAATCCTTAAACTTGATGAATGCAATATTAATAGTGTTCCTAATTAGCAATCGATTATTAAATAGCAGTCGATAACGTTTAGAATACTCAATCCATCCACCAAAGGTATCACCACTAAGTCATTGTTGTAAATAGAAAATCCAATTTACCTTGTAGTAAAATTGATAATACTCCAGTCGAAAGATCTTCTTACTAACGCCTTACACACCAAAGTTAACTGAATGTTGTATAAGGGGTTAGAAAAGTATGATTTTAGTACAGCATCTGAAATGCTAGCTGATTCAGGCAACTAACAATGGGGCAATAGCTTTTTAGCTGAATGAAAAGCGAGTGGGTTAGTGAGGATTGGCATTGTTGCAACTGTGACCGTTGGCGGCAGGCATAGCTGCTCTTTTATATTCGTATGTTCGTGGCATCTCCACTTCTGTGTGCTATTTAAAAATGGGGGGATTTATATTTCTCGCTTTATTTCTTCGGTGTAATTTCTGTATTTTCTTTTCAATAAAAAGTATTACTTTTATGCCGTTTAATACCTAGGTAAAAATTTTTATCGTATTATCCCATCACTATTTCTTTATCTATCTAGTTGGTTCGCGAGAGCTCGATTCCCCACAGAAAAGGATTTTTTATGGGACATAAGACGTTATTGAGTGCTGTACTTTTGACCGCGACCTGCGGTGTCGCCACTTTTGCGGTGAATGCTGAATCGCTGTTTACTCCCTTTCCTGATGCCAAATCGCCTAAAGAAAAGCGAATCCACTTTACGCCCTTTGAACTTATCACCGCAGTGAATGGTGACAAGTTCACTCTGTTGCCCGTATCAGGAAAATTGACTCGACAAAGCGTTGAGTTACCCGAGGGGTATAGTCCTGAACATGTGATCAATAACTATTTGGCACAGCTAAAAAAGCTGAATGCTGAAGTGTTATTTAGTTGTCAGGCCGTCACCTGCGGTGATGGTCAAGCCATGCAAACTCAGCTAAAGCCGCTTAAAAGCGTGAATGCCGACTATCACAGTGCTTACGTGGCGGCAAAACTGAAAGGTACTCGCGGTGAGGTTTACACCAGTATCTATGTCGTCAATCGCGAGGACAGATATACCTATCTGCAAGTCGATATTCTCGACGCTATCCCTGAGCCGCTAGACTTGATCCAAGCCAATAGTGACTTTTTACAGCAGGCGCCGAAAGAGGTTGAGATTAAAGATAGGCGTAGTGACGATGCTCAAGGAGCGGCAGATCATCCTTTGCTGGGGCGTCTGCCTGGCAGTTACATTGCTCGCTATAAGCAAACCAATTTTACGCAGGTGCCTGTGATTGTGGGCATTGCCGGAGCTGACTACCAGACCAAGTCGCTGGATGCCAAACTCACCCAGATAATCTACCGCATGCCTGAAAGCTATTCCCTGTTTGAAATCAACAGCAATTATGCCGCAGCCGCACAAAAGCTTGCAGCAGAGCGGGTATTCCATTGCAAAGGCACGGCTTGCGGCGACGATGATAGCCTGATTAATGCCATCAAATTAATCAAGGACGATAAAGAGGACGAATGGCAGGAGTATCAGCTGTTTAAGCTTAGTCACGCAAAGGGCGATGTTTACTTCGATATCTATTCCCAAGGATATTTCGATGGCACACCTGCCGATACTACCCTCAGGGTAATGGAACTCTCTACTCTGAAGGATGATCGAGTGGCGATTGACCTCAATGCTTTGACCGATGCGATTAGCCAAACTGGCAAGGCGACGTTGGAGGGATTGCTGTTTGATTATGACAGTGAGCGCATGTTGCCTGAGTCCAAATCTGTACTGGAGGTGCTGGCAAGCTATCTTAAGCAGCATCCGGCGATGAGTTTTTATGTGGTTGGACATACCGATGACAAGGGTGAGCGGAGTTACAATCAAAGCCTGTCGGAGCGGCGCGCCGCAGCTGTGATTAAGCAGTTGAGTGACGGGTTTCAAATTCCGTCGGCCCAATTAACCGCCCACGGTAACGGTGAATATAGCCCAATCGCCAGCAATACTAATGACGCCGGACAAAAACTGAATCGCAGAGTGGAATTAGTGCTTCGTTCGGATAAAAAGTAGCTCAAGGTTATCAGCTTGAAAGGCTATCTTCGTTCCATCAAAAACGCCTGAGATGACTCGGGCGTTTCTAGCTTCAGAGGCGTTCATTGGAAAATATTGTTCGCGCGGACATTTGTCTCAAATTGAGGCTAGCTGCTTGAGGGCATTCGCGATTTGTCTGCCATTAAATTGTGACTGCGGCTTTAAGCACTGCAACTTCCTGTGGGGTGAGTGGCCGCATCGCTCCTTCGGCTAAGGATTCTAGCGTTAATGTCATTAATGCGACGCGCTGTAAGTCAATTACCTTATAGCCTAAGGCGATGGCCATACGCCGAATTTGGCGATTTAGTCCTTGAGTCAGCACGATTTCAAAGCTGTCCGAACTGAGGCGGCGGACTTGGCAGGGCAAGGTTTGCAGGTCTTTATAGCTAACTCCATTTGCCATTTGTTCAACAAAATCATCAGTGAATGGCCGGTTGAGGTGCACATGGTAGGTTTTGCTGTGGGCAAAACTGGGGTGCATGAGTTTATGGGTTAGCTCACCATCATTAGTTAACAGCAGTAGGCCGCGGGAATCCTTATCGAGCCTGCCGACTGGATAGAGTCTTGGCGCTTTGGGGAGCAAGTGTACAAGACTCGTTTCATCCTGCTCAAGCAGGCGGCAATCTGTGCCTACGGCTTTGTTCAATATCCAGTAGGCGAGTGTTTCGGTTTTTGTGATGGGTGCGCCATCAAGCTCAATATTGTCGAGGCAATTTAATGACTCGCCTAAACGGATGGGATCTGTGTGGCGGGCGATATGGCCATTGAGTGTGATGCGTCCGGCCTCAATTAAACGGCAGGCTTCACGGCGTGAGCCCATGCCACACTGGGCGAGGTATTTTGCGAGGCGCATATCAATCCAAGGTTGATGAATTTAAACATAAAAAAGGAGCCGAATTCGGCTCCTTCAATTGTACTTATCAGCATCTTAATTAGCTATTTCAACCTGCTGTTTAACAAGCGATAAGTACAGTGCGACTTATTAATGACGTTTACGGAAAATCACAATCGCAACGGCCACTACGGCTAAAATCATACAGTACCAAGCGTGTGATACCGCAGCCAATGGGGTGATGCTAAAGGTCGAGGCGATCAGCAAGGCTTGTGCGCCATACGGGATCAAACCTTGGATAATACAGGCGAAAATATCGAGGACGCTGGCGGCACGTTTTGGGCTCACGCCATGTTTCTCGGCTAAGTCTTTAGCAATATCACCGGTCACCACGATAGAAACCGTGTTGTTGGCCACACAAGTGTTAGTCACTGCGACTATGCCAGCCATACCCAGTTCTGCGGCGCGGCATGAGGCTTCACCTTGTGCCTTTGAAAAACGCGTGATCAGCTTTTCAATCTGTTTGCTCACAAAGGCGAGACCACCTTGTTGCTGCATAAGTGCCGCTAAACCACCGACCAGCATAGACAGAATGAAAATCTCCTGCATATTGCTAAAGCCAGCATAAATATCTTTACCAAATTGGATCACTCCGTAATCCATAGTAAATAGACCCGTAGCGCCCGCTAATAAGATACCTAAGGTCAAGACCACAAATACGTTCAGACCCGCCACCGCTAAGATCAAAATAGTCAGATAAGGAATGACCTTAATGAGATCTATATTCTGCGTCGCTAATTCCGCTTGGCCTTGGCCTGCAAATACAAAGGCAATCAAGGTTAGCAGTGATGCGGGAATAGCGAAAATCAGGTTTTCACGGAATTTATCTTTCATATCACAGCCTTGAGTGCGGGTGGCTGCAATCGTGGTATCGGAAATAATCGATAAGTTGTCACCGAATAGGGCGCCAGACATGACAGCTCCCGCCATCAGGGCATAGTCGATTTGCGCTTGGTCGGCCACGCCGAGGGCTATGGGTGCGACAGCAGCTATGGTGCCCATTGAGGTTCCCATGGCTGTTGCGATAAAGGCCGCAATCACGAAGAAACCGGGTAACAACAAGTTTGATGGGATCAGTGATAAACCCAGAGCAACAGTGGCATCGACACCGCCTGTGGCTTTAGCGACCGCTGCGAAGGCGCCTGCTAATAAATAAATCAAACACATAGCAATAATGTTGCTGTGACCAATACCGCCAATGAAGGTATCAATCGATTGATTCAATTTCTGTTTTGATAAAATCAACGCCAGAATAATCGAAGGTAAAATGGCGATAACACTCGGTAATTGATAGAAGGCGAAGTCGACACCTTGGCTTTGGAAATACACACCCGCGCCAATGAAAAGACCAAGGAAAACAAATAATGGCAACAGGGCAATGAAAGATGCCGGGCTGTGCTGTGTTGCTGGTGTTGGATTGCTCAAATGTTATCTCTCTTTCGCTTAGAGTTTTTTCCGCAGGTTCCTTAGCAGTCAAACTCGCTTAAATTTAGTGTCGCTTCGGCATCGTATCCTAGCAACTTGAGGCAAAGCATATTTGATCCCCGCCAACCTGTCAATTTAGACGTCTAGATGTTTTTACTTCCGTTGTGATCGCTAGGTTATTAATAGGTTGTATAAGATGAAGAACAGTCTACATTTGAATTTATAATCAATGTTTTAACAGTTTTTATTCAGGTTAAGTTAGCGGTTTTTTATCTGATTCAGAGTGTATTGCAACAGAATGGAATAGCGTGAAATTTAAGCTAATGACTGGTGTGATGGAGTAAGCTGGCTATTTATCGCCCCATTGAGCTTGAGTTGTTGATGGGTAAGTCAGCATAAATAACGTAAATGATGAGTGGCATTAATCAATAGGGCTCATTTGAGGACGTATTGACTGAGTTCGCTTGTGTAGCTTTGCTATAGCAATTGCACGTCAAATAACTTTAACAAAGCCTTAATAAGCAATCTATTGTTTTTAAATGTAAAACGTTCTCTAGTATCTAAAGTCCCTATAAAAATTAATGGCAACAATTTGTATTGAAGTAGAGACTTTAATAGAATCCGCACAAATTATGTTAATTACTCTTAGTGCTTTGTTTAAATTTAACGGGATGAAGTGTTTATTGCTGATCCCTCAGATCTTCCTACTACAGTGGGTTTTATCATGATACGTCGCGCTAAGCCATTACTCGGAACACTGGTGGAAATTGCCGCCGAGTCACTGCCAGATCAAGGCGGTGTGATCCCACTTGGGGATAAAACCTTAGAAGCCGCGATCACAGCGGCTTTTTCGCGTGTGGCGCATATTGGGCGGTTGCTGAGTTTTCATCAGCAGGACAGTGAGTTAAATCAGTTAAATCGCCAGCCGGGAACATGGATTAGTGTAAGCCAAGACAGTTTACGGGTGCTCAAGTTAGCTAAGTGGCTAGGCAAGGCGAGCAATAATTTATTCAATTGTACTGTCGGCGGGGAAATGATGTCCCGCGGCGCTTTGCCTGCTTATCTTGGTATGCCTTTACTGTTGCAAGGCGAGTGGCAGGATATTGAAATAAAAGGCAATCAAGTGCGATTAGCTAGACCACTCATTTTAACCTTAGATGGTATAGCCAAAGGTTATGCGGTCGATATGGCGGTGAGTGAGTTGCGCCGCGCGGGCGTTGGCGGTGGCTGGGTCAATGCCGGTGGGGATTTAAAAGTCTTTGGCAGTGCCTCTTTAAATGTACTCTGCCGCGGCCAAAAGGGATTGAGCCAAAAGATTTGCGTGAGCAATATGGCGCTGGCAAGCTCGCGAGTATCACAAACTTTAAGCCATGATTATCCTGCGCTATTACTGCCAACGGGCAATGTTACTGATGTGAATATCGATACTGAAACTGAGCGTATTGTCAGTGTGAGTGCGCCTTTTGCTTGGCGTGCCGATGCCTTGACTAAGGTCGCAGGTTACCTAAGTTCTGACTCCGTCACTGATAGAATTGCCCACTTAGGTGGTCGATTAGTCAGTTTTGAGTGATGTATCTTTTGGCTGTTTTACAGCTTTTGCAGATGATTGAATTAGAAATTCAATCATCACTGTGAGTTAACATTAAACAGTTAGTACTGTTATTCGCACTTTAACGGGCGAATCGATACAACTTGGGTTCAGTATCGTTACCGTTATTTGCAATTTGCAATTTGCATACGGCAGTGGAGCTTTTATTATCTTCAGGCTTTGTTTTGCAGGATTCCTATTAGATTATTTCTATTAAAAAGAGTGCTTTATTGGGCACTCTTTTCGTTTCAATAGCTTATCGCTAACCACTTATTGTTAGTCAGTTATCTTAAGCGACTTTAAATCGCGCCACTTCTTTTTGTAGATTGCTGCAAATAGCCTTAGTGTTGACGACGATTTGCTGAGTCTCTTGAATGACTAAGTTGCAGTATCTGGTTTTATCGGATAATTCAGTCAAGTTACGGTTAATTTCTTCGGTTACATGGGTTTGCTCTTCGGTCGCCGTTGCCGTTTGAGTGGACATCTCGCTGACCTTAGAGGTGGAGTTTAGGATTTCATCCAATGCATCTTGGGTTTGGCTGGCGAGGGTGACGGTTGATGTAGTCAGGCTGGCGCCAGATTCAATGCTTTTAACTGCATCATTTACGCCGCGTTGTAACTCTTCAATCATACGCTGAATATCTTTGGTCGAGGTTTCGGTGCGACTCGCCAGTGTACGCACTTCGTCGGCGACCACGGCAAAGCCGCGGCCCTGTTCGCCAGCGCGCGCCGCTTCAATGGCCGCGTTAAGGGCGAGCAGGTTAGTTTGCTCAGCAATAGAGCGGATCACATCGAGCACTGAGGCAATATTGGCAGAATTGACTGAGAGTTTTTCAATAACAGTCACGGCATTTTTAACCGACTCAGACAGTTGCTGAATATGATTAACGGACTGGGCAAGGATATTTTTACCTTCCACTGTTTGGTCGTTCACCTTAGTGATTTCGGTCGCCGTGTGCAGGGCATTGCTGGCGACTTCCCTTACGGCGGCACTCATTTCATTGACCGCTGTGACTATGGTATCGACAAACTGCTCTTGTTCATGACTGATGTTGATAGTGGTTGCCGACTTAGTCGCAAGGCTTTCAACGGTTTGGCTCACATCCTTGGTTTGGCCAATAATCGAGATCACCATTTGCTGCAGTTGTTCTACAAACAAGTTAAAGGCCTCGGCAAGCTCACCGATTTCATCCTGACGTTTGATCGGGATCCGTTGAGTTAAGTTACCGTCACCATCAACAATGTCATTGATCCTGCTAGTGATATCTTTAATGGCATTAACGATGATTTTAGGGCCGAAATAGGCAATCAACAGAGCGACTATGGCCACTAAGCTGGCTATGGTGAGGGAAATTTGGGTTTGGGTGGTTGCCTGTTCAGTTGCTTGCAAGTCCAGCTCTTTGACGCGGTTATCGGCCGCTTCCCCTGCGGCATTATAGATGCTTCTCAAGGCTTTAAATTCTTGTTTGGATTTGGTTTCGTGGAGTTGTTTCGCGCGTTCAAAGTCATTACTTTTGACGGCATTAATGACTTCAGATGAGGCTTGATACCAAAGGGAAAATTGCGCTTCAAAGCCATTGGTGGATTGCAGTACCAGCAGATGGTCTTTAAGGATTTTTTTAAACTCGCCCATTCGGTCACGGGCTTGGTCGACGTTTTCTTGCCAGTTATCAATCTCACTCTGGCGATTCTCGGCTGATAATTCTTTCCTTAATAACACTTCTTCACTGAGCTGTGCTTGATAAAGATCGCGGTCGGCATTGAGAATCGCCGAAATCGCAGGATTAAATAACTGACTGAACTCTTGCATCTGTTTTACCGTCGCACGGCTTTGCATGGCGTCTGTGACGGCCATAACAATGAGCGCTGTCGCCATAATGGCAAACATCAGTGAAAACTTAACGCGAATACTGTTAAACATAGGAGTATCTCCATTAATAACCTAATAAATAGCTTAGCCGTTATTGATGAAATTGCTTTTACATGCAGTAAATTGCGATGGGATTCTGGGCGAAGTTTTGTGCCCATAGAAAGAAGATGAATAGCCCCGACTGTGCAGCCAGGGCTTAGGTGTTTAGCTTAAATTATTCGGGGCAAGCTTAAGGTGGGGATGGCTTTTGGCTTAGGTTTTATCTGCACTAGCATGACGCCAATAATGACCATAGAGCCGCCAATGTAATGATAAATGGCCAAGGTTTCATCTAGGATAATGGCCGCTAGTATCGCCGCAATAATCGGCATTAAATTAAAGAACACGCTGGTGCGATCGGCGCCGAGTTTGCTGATGCCATTGATCCAAGCCCACGGTGCGAGCAGCGAGGCCGCAACTGCCGCATACAGGATCAGTGGTGCCGATTGCGTGCTGATCGCCATACTTGGGCTACTGAACAGCAGCGGTGTCAGCATAAATACAGCTATGAGTCCTTGAATATAAACCGATTCCCAAGTGGGCAGTGGTAATTGCCAGCGTTTCAGTAATACGCCATAGAGTGCATACACAAAGGCGCTGAACAGCAGTAACAAGTCACCTTGGGTGACGCCGATGGCAAGATTCATCATATCGCCGTGACTCAACATAAAAATTAAGCCAACGAGCGAGATCAGTGTGCCACCAAAGGCTAACGGCGACAGCTTCTGTTTGAGTAAGGGAACGGCTAAAAACAGGCTGATCATAGGCACGAGTGAGGTGATCAATGCCATATTCGTCGCCGTGGTGGTGGCCGCGGCAAAATAGGCGAGACTCTGGTTGAGCACCATACCTAGCATGGCCAAAGTCGCGAACTTAGGTAACAGCGGCAAGATCACTCGGCGCTTTTGCCACACGCGACCCGCGACAAAGGGCGTTAATAGCAACATTGCAAAAAACCAACGGTAAAACGCTATGGCTTCAGGATCGATAATCCCAAATGAGAGTTTATTAACTATCGAGTTACCCGCCCAAATGAAAACGGCTAATAGGGGAAACAAATACAACATGATTTTGCCTTTCGATAATGGTTTACGTGGCTGGACATGAGTGAATAGGCATAAGCGACTGAGTCTACATGGCTAAAACTGAGTAACTCAGAATGAGAGACTCTGCTTACTACGTATTACTTATACATCCAGATAATCATTGCAGGCAATTATCCATGGTCGGTTATGATATAGATATCGCTTATCAGACAAGGTCAGTTCCCCGGCGGGCAGAGTGCTATGGGGTAGCAAAATTGCTTGAATGCTATTAAACCAGTTGAGCACTATTAAACGAGAGAATGTATTGAGCTAGAAGGCTTTAAGGACAGACAAAATGCGTACGGTTTATCATCCCCTTACGGCAGAGCAAGAGCCAGTTGCGGATATTTTCTTTAACTATGAAGCTTTCTTGCCAAATACGGTAACGCCAAAACATCAACATGTTTGGGGACAACTGCAGTTAATCAGCGGTGGAATTATGGAGTTACATGCTGCAGGGCAACGGTTTTTATCTCCGTCGCAATATGCAATTTGGGTTCCTGCGGGGATAGAGCATGAAAGTTTCACTCGGCGTAGTATCCATTATTGTTCGATGAATATCGTTGCCGAGCGGGCTGCGGCGTTTCCCCTAGAGACCTGTTTGTTAGCTGTGACATCCATTGCCCAATCGATCGTTAACGACCTACGGGAGCGGCAAGTTAGAGTGGCAAACTCGGCAGCGGATAAACGGCTTGTTGAGGTTTTGCTCGATCAGCTCACTATCGGCCAAGCTCTGCCGCAATTTTTGCCCACAGTCTCAGATAAACTGTTACAGCCGTTGTTGCTGGCACTTGAAGCCGACCCTGCGAGTCCTAAGACCTTTAAATCTTGGGCCAATGAATTACACACTACAGAGCGTACCTTAGCCCGTCGTTGCCAAGAGGCGCTGGGGATGAGTTTTACCGAGTTAAGGCAAAGGCATAAGTTTATCTATTCATTACAATTGCTGCGTCAGGGGCTAGCTATTAAAGAGGTGGCATTAACGCTCGGCTACAACCAAACCTCACCTTATATTGTGATGTTTAAAAAGTATGCCCAGTGTTCGCCGGAGCAGTATCGCCGTCGATTATGATGGCGCATAAGTTTAGTGTGATGGCATATAAGCTTAGTGTGTTGAAAAATGACCTGTTGTTAATTCGAACGCTAGCGGATGTTGAGAGGCGTTAAGCGGATAAAACCGAGAAATAAAATAGGGTGCCAAAGCATTTAGCACCCTATTTTCGGCCTATTTAAAGAGAGGATTTAAGGGTTTTTTACATTGGTGGATAAATTAGTCGGATGCTTTTTGGCGGTTCCGTTTATCCTGACGCTTCTCTTTTAAGGTTTTCATTGGCGGTTTTTTGTTTTTTTCTTTACTCATAGATATAGACTCCAAAGTGAAGGTCACTATCCGGTTCCGCGCCGCAATTCGGTTCCGATAGTTGGGCTCAATTTTTATTTCAGGCTTAAATTGAGTCGGTTTATTTATAAAGGACACATAAAACGTAATTTAACGATGAGGTGCCGAACCTAAACCTCTTAACCCCTTTGCTGTTTTACCTTAAAGCGCTGCCATGACTTAGTGTAAATAGTGGCAAATGGCGTTAATTTCAGTGTTAAATTGATTTAATGCCTGTCTTTAATAAATAACGCGGCCAGTTAATGACTTCAAAATAACATTCCTTCTTATCCTATTATGTTGAAAGTACCGCTAGAAGCCGCCGCTAATAGCGAGTTGAAGTATGTTGTCACGGAGTAGAACACACTATATCTTTAATTACGTCATCTAAAATGGCTCAACACTTGAGTAGATTCAGTCAACATAAACCACTAAAAGCCATTAGAAATAACGCTGCTTAAATCAGCTGGCTACTTAGCTTTTTTAGGTTTTTTCGCTAGACTGACATCTTTAATCATAAACAGCACTGGCTTGCCTAAAATACTCACTTCAGCCAGCTCGCCCTTTGACCGCCCAAGTAGGCTAACGCCTAAATCGGATATAACAGAGAAGCGTCCTGCATTGGGTTTATGCTTTGGTGGATACACGAGCTTAATTTGATACTCCTGTTGATCCTGCAGATTAACTAAGCGGATCTCCCGCCCTACAGTCACTTTATCACTCGCCACATCATGCTTGAGCTGCTCAAGTTTGCTAATCACGCCTGCCAAAGCAGTTGGGCGCAGGGAGGCATTAAAACTGTTCTGTAAATAATAGGTTTCGGTTTTTAGTATAAAATTCTGAAATAAACCGCTAAAAAAGGAATATGCCATTTCCGCCTCTGAAATAACCAAGTAAAAGTGCAAGCAAAGAATTTAAAAAAGAGGAATAACTGGATTCAGTGCTTATTTAACAAGAGTATTAAAGTTCTGCCGAGCGCGAGTGACGCTCGGCTTAGACTGGGAATTTGAGTGAGAAGCGGAATGATTTAGCCAAGCAGCAGGTTAAACTAAGAGTGCTAGCTAATACATGGGGAAATAGTGATGAAAATGCAGTGCTAAACATAGTTTTACATCTCCAGTCAAAAGTGTGTGTTATGGGTTGCTTTTTTAAGCGTTCAATATGGCGAATAATGTAAAGTGTTAACTAAATAAGCCATGTTTACTTGGTTGATACCATAGGCCAAGTGAAAAAATAATGCAAGCCCAACCAAGTTTATATTACTGAATATACTTATCTACAGAAATATGCATTTAACACTAAATTAACTTTGTTGGTGTTGATGCCAATCTTAGTCAATTTAATCCTAGCACGCGTAAAATAAATCGAGCACAGCGAGCTTAGCGATAAAATACGTATTAAGTAAATAGCACACTAATTCACTCAAATAGTGCACTCACTCAAACAATGTACGCTCGAATAATCCCTTAGCTCGGTGATTATAAGATTTAAGTATATTTTAACGCTATGCTATGCAAGCTAACTGAATTAAGCCTTAATGTGTGCGTTTAAATGGTAAATATCGGGTATCCACTTAGGTGGTTAATCCCGCGCCTTTCAACAGTATTTTAATGCACATGGAGACGAGGAACAGGCAACTGACGCTCGTGCACCAAATGAGCACTAACCAGCCGAGTCGATAGCTGAGGGATTTAGTTGGGGTCGTCATGTTTATCTCCAGCATGTGTAAAGTTATCTAAAGTGAATTAGCGACCTAAGCCAAATTAGCTTAGGTCGCGTTTTGGTAAGCCTCTTTTACCTGAGTCATGGCTAGTGATAGCCTGCATCTTTAGTGACTTTGCCGCGGAATACGTAGTAGCTCCAAAAGGTGTAAACCAAAATCAGCGGGATGATCATCAGCGCGCCGACGAGCATAAAGCTTAAGCTGCTATCGGGTGCTGCCGCCTGCCAAAGGCTGATGTTGGGGGGAATAATGTGCGGCCAGATACTGATCCCTAGTCCACTAAAACCTAAAAAAACTAGGCATAAGGTGAGTAGAAATGGCTGATAGTTATCATCGCGGCGCAAGGATTTCATCAAGGCCCAGCCACAGGCTAATACCAGTATTGGCACTGGGGCGAAGTAGAATAAATTCGGCAAACTAAACCAGCGCAGGGCAATATTGGGCTGCACAAAAGGCGTCCATAAACTGACTAAACCTATGGTCATAAGTAAGCATAAGGTCAGTGCTCTTCCGAGTTGTTGCATGGTCGTTTTAAGCTCGCCTTGGCATTTTTTCACCAGCCAAGTCGCGCCGAGCAAAGCATAGGCCAGCATAAGACCAAATCCACAGAAGAGTGAGAAGGGCGTTAACCAATCGAAACTACCTCCGCTAAATTGCTGCTCGCTGACCGAAATGCCCGAGATAAACGCCCCCAGCACTACGCCCTGTGAAAACGTGGCCGTGATAGATCCGAACATAAAAGCTTTATCCCAAAAGGGTTTAGCTTCAGCACCCGACTTAAATCTAAACTCAAATGCCACGCCGCGAAAAATCAGTGCCAGCAGCATGATGAGCAGCGGTATGGTCAGTGCTTCGAGCACTATGGCATAGGCGAGGGGAAAGGCACCGAGCAGGCTGGCGCCGCCGAGCACTAACCAGGTTTCGTTACCATCCCAAACGGGGGCGACGGTATTAACCATAATGTCCCTGTCGTCCTCGTCGTGAATAAAGGGAAACAGTATGCCTATGCCGAGATCAAAGCCATCCATCACGATATACATTAAGGTGGCAAAAATGATGATCCCGAACCAAATCAAGGGTAAATCGAATTCCATGGTGAGCCCTTAAATATGTTTAAGACTGAATAAGTAAAACTAGATTTATTTACTTTAAAATCAATGGCTTGTCGCCGCAATATCTGGCCCTTTGCGGATGAGTCGCATCATATAGCTATAACCCACGCCGAAGATGCCGCAGTAACTGACGATGAAAATCCCTAGGCTGATACTCAGGTGGGTAACGCTGTGGGAAGACACGGCATCCTGAGTGCGCATCAATCCTTGGATCACCCAAGGTTGACGGCCAAGTTCGGTCGTAAACCAGCCCGCTAGTGTCGCGAGCAGTCCTGCGGGGCCGAGCACCAACACAAAACGCAGAAAGTGTTTGTTGCTGTAGAGCTTGTCTTTGCGTCTGAGATAAGCGCTCCACAGTCCGGCAAAAATCATCAATAGGCCTAAGCCGACCATGACCCTAAAACTCCAAAACACTAACAACACATTGGGTCTGTCCTCCGCGGGATACTCAGTCAAGGCTGGCACTTGTTTGTTTAAATCGTGCTTTAAAATCAGGCTCGCCAGCCCTGGGATTTCGAGGCTGAAGTGGTTTTTCTCTGCGTCCATATCGGGAATGGCAAACAAGACTAATGGAGTGGGTTTATCGCCCTCATTACGCCAATGGCCTTCCATCGCCGCTACTTTTACAGGCTGATATTCAAGGGTATTTAAACCATGGAAATCACCAATCACAGCTTGCAGCGGCGCGACAATTAACGCCATCCACATCGCCATAGACAACATCTTACGGATTGCTGGCGTGTCGTTACCTTTGAGTAAATGCCACGCCGCCGATGCGCCCACAAAGAAAGCCGACGAAATAAAGGCCGCCACTGTCATGTGGGCTAAACGATAGGGAAATGAAGGGTTAAACACTATCTGAAACCAATCAACAGGAATGACGCGATTGTTTACAATTTCAAAACCTTGGGGCGTCTGCATCCAACTGTTTGAAGCTAAGATCCAGAAGGTCGAGATAATCGTGCCTGTGGCGACCATGCAAGTGGCGAAGAAATGCAGGTTTTTGCCGACCTTCTGCTGACCAAATAGCATGACCCCCAGAAACCCCGCTTCGAGGAAGAAGGCGGTAAGCACTTCATAGGTGAGTAGCGGCCCAGTCACGCTGCCCGCGAAGGCGGAAAACGCGCTCCAATGGGTACCAAATTGGTAGGCCATAACAATGCCAGAGACCACGCCCATGCCGAAGTTAATGGCAAAAATCTTCGACCAAAATTGATAGAGTTGTTGGTACACCTGATTCGCCGTTTTCAGCCATAAGCCTTCTAATACCGCTAGATAAGTGGCGAGGCCGATAGTGATGGCGGGGAAAATAATGTGAAAAGAGATGGTAAAAGCAAATTGGATCCTAGCAAGTACAGTGGCATCAAAATCAAACATAATTTCCTCGAGAGATAATAGTCTCGTTACAAAGGCATTCATTAATGCTGTGTCCGCTAAGCCCTAAATCGGCTCGACGGTGAAAGCTTGTGTGCCATTAGACCATGGGATAAGCTGGCTATAACAGACACAGAATATATTGATTGAGCTATAACAGATGGCGAAATACGAGCAGTTAGCGCAGGAATTAAAGACACTAATAGCCCAAGGCGTCTGGCAGGCGGGGGACAAATTGCCGTCGCTGCGCCAAACTGTGGCCGATTCGGGTTTGAGTTTGATGACAGTGCTCAATGCCTATCAGCTATTGGAAAGCCAAGGTGTGATTACGGCGCAGGCAAAATCGGGCTACTTAGTGGCGCCGCAGCCAGAAACCTTTCGCTATCCCGACCGTCAGCGGCAGATTTATCTCTCTGATAAAGTAGATATTAACGAGTTCGTCTTCTCTGTTTTGCAGGCGTCAAAACAGGCGGGCATAGTGCCCTTTGGCTCAGGTTTTCCCGATCCCAGTTTATTCCCGCAGCAAGCGTTGGCGCGCTCGTTAGTTAAGGTCACTCGGCACATGTCACCGTCTTTTGCTGCCGATAATTTACCGCCAGGGAATGCGGGGCTGCGTAAGGCGATTTCCCAACGTTATGCCAAATTGGGCATGAGCATTTCACCCGACGAAATCATCATTACCTCGGGCGCCATGGAGGCGCTCAACTTGAGTTTAGCGACCCTAACTCAAGCGGGGGATTGGGTTGTCATTGAATCCCCGACCTTTTATGGCGCGATGCAGGCGATCGAACGGCTTAAGCTTAAGGCCATTGCGGTCGCGACGGATCCACAACTGGGCATTGATCTCGAGGCGCTAGCGGAAGTGTTAAAAACCTACCCAGTGAAAGCCTGCTGGTTGATGAGTCAACATCAAAATCCCTTAGGCTGTAGCTTGTCGGATACAAAAAAACAGGCACTCTATCAGTTACTAAACGAGCATAAGGTCAGTCTGATTGAGGATGATGTTTATCAAGAGCTTTATGTCGACTCCAGTGCGCCAAGGCCTGTAAAAGCCTTCGATACCGAAGGACGGGTGTTGCACTGTGGCTCATTTTCTAAGTCTTTGATTGCAGGTTATCGTGTCGGCTGGGTGGCGGCGGGACTGCATGCGCCGCAGCTACAGCGCTTGCAAGTTATGTCGACGCTATCGACCAGCGCGCCCATGCAACTTGCCATCGCCGATTTTATTCAGTCGGCACAATATGAACGCCATTTGAAGCAGTTACGTAAAAAGTTAGCCGATCGCAAATTGGCCATGTATCAGTTATTGCGCGCGCATCTGCCCGAGTCTGTGGGGGTTAACTTTGCGCAGGGCGGCTATTTTCTCTGGTTAGCGTTGCCAGCACACATGGATGCCACGCAAATTTATTCTCAGGGGATTGAGCGCGGGATCAGTATAGCTCCCGGCAATCTCTTTAGTAATCAGGTCGAGTTCCGCCATTTTATGCGCCTGAATGCCTCATACGAGTGCTCGCCAGAGATAGTCTCTGCTGTCGTGGTGCTGGCCGAACTTATCCGTAACTATTCGCGCTAGTTCGTGATATTAGCTCGTTAGGTTCGCTTTTTATATGAGCCTGTTATGTTAGCCCGTTTTGTTGTTTGGGGTTTTCGGTCAGAAGTTAAATGCTGAGGTTAAAAAAGTTTTAGACTTCCAGATGTCTATCTGTTAGCTTGTTGAACATGCACAAATCTTGTGCAATCCTCTTGGTTGGATCAAGGACAGCACTCTGTTGAAGGAAGTCAAAATGAAGCTTGAATCACTGGCATTACACTACGGTTATGAGTCAGAAGCGACCACGAAAGCGGCCGCGGTACCTATCTATCAAACCACCTCTTATACCTTCGATGATACCCAGCATGGTGCTGATTTATTTGACTTGAAAGTCGCAGGTAACATTTATACGCGGATCATGAATCCTACTACTAGCGTGCTAGAGCAGCGTCTCGCAGCCATTGAAGGCGGCATAGGTGCGCTGGCCGTGGCATCGGGTATGGCGGCGATTACCTATGCTATTCAAGCCTTGACTCAAGTTGGCGATAATATTGTCAGTACCAGTCAGCTCTATGGCGGCACTTATAATCTGTTTGCCCATACGCTGCCGCGCCAAGGCGTAGAAGTGCGTATGGCGGCCTTCGATGATTTTGAAGGCCTCGATGAGCTGATCGACGACAAAACTAAGGCCTTGTTCTGCGAATCAATTGGTAATCCCGCGGGCAATATTGTCGATTTACAGCGTTTAGCCGAGATTGCCCATAAGCATGGCGTGCCTTTAATTGTCGATAATACGGTCGCAACCCCAGTGTTATGTCGCCCGTTTGAGCATGGCGCCGATATTGTTATCCACTCTTTAACCAAATACATAGGTGGCCATGGCACGACGATTGGCGGGGTGATTATCGATTCAGGCAAGTTTGATTGGGTCGCGAATAAGGAAAGATTTGCCTTACTCAACCAAGCCGATCCTTCTTACCATGGCGTGGTTTATACCGAAGCCTTTGGCCCTGCTGCGTTTATTGGTCGTTGCCGTGTGGTACCGCTACGTAATACCGGTGCCGCGCTTTCACCACATAGCGCATTCTTACTGTTGCAAGGCCTTGAAACCTTAAGTCTTAGAATGGAGCGCCATTGCTCGAACGCGCTAGCATTAGCCGAATATTTGGTGTTGCATCCGGCGGTGAGTTGGGTGAATTACGGCGCGTTGCCAAGCAGCCCTTATCAGGATAATTGCCACAAGATCACTGGCGGAAAAGCCTCTGGGATCATTAGCTTTGGGATTAAAGCGGCCACGCCTGAAGAGGGTAAAATTGCTGGTGGACGTTTTATCGATGCGCTGCAGATGATCCTGCGTTTAGTGAACATCGGCGATGCGAAATCCTTGGCCTGTCACCCTGCGAGTACCACGCACAGACAGCTCGATGCTGATGAACTGGCAAGGGCGGGCGTGTCTGAAGATCTTATCCGTATCTCGGTTGGGATTGAGCATATCGACGACATCATTAATGATGTGGCGCAGGCGCTCGATAAGGCACTGGTGAGCAAGTAGTTCTTATTGAGTAGCCCATGTCGAATAGCTGATACCCCATCGATTTATTAAATCATTAACAGTTAAAAGCCGCCATGATTCAATTCGATGGCGGCTTTTTTAGTGCTTTTAAAACGATGTTAATCTTGCTGCAGTCGATTTCTCGCCTTCTGATAGAAGTACGACACTGTCAGCAAAATAACCCCGATCAGCATAAAGGCAATGACCTTTTGCACTAGCTCGAAGGACGCCATATCCAGTAATAGCACCTTGAGCGTCGATAGGATAAATAGCCCTGCGGCGAGGCGGATCATATCGGCATTTTGTGGTTTTAAGCTGATAAACATCAACACACTGCCATGGATAACCAATAAAATCGCGCTGAGTGGGGCGGCAATCATGCTATCGAAACTATAACTCCACATGAAGTAACTCAAGGCAAGTAACAGATGCCAACCCCACTTAAGTCCTTGTAATGGCAAGATACGTCTATGCAAGCGTATCGCTGCGCCGTGCTGCAAGATAAGCCTTGCTAGGAGTGCCAGCGATAAAAACTCGATTAACACAAATGAGGCATTATCACGATTAAGCCCGAGTGTTAGTTCAAAATGCAACATGATGGGCAACAGGGCTAAGCCTAACGTTAGGCCATAGGCGAGATGATAGCTTTCCTTTATTGCGGCTTGGATTTCGGCTACTGGGGTTAATTTCATGCTATGTGAGGCTTGGCCTTCAGCTCTTTTTCTTAAACTTTTTTGGATAAGCAATGCAAAATAACCACTTAAGGCTAATGCTGTCATCGCTATTCCTACTAGCTCTGAATGATTAAAACCATAAACGATTACGGCCAATACCAGTGCAAAGTAATAAGGGCTCAGTTGCCATTGAAGTTGCAGCAAGGGGCGCCATGTTTCGGGTAATTGGCGATAACGAAGCAGGGTGAAGCCCATAAACAGGGCGCCAATGGCCAGCGCCGCGAGTCCTTGCCAAACGTGAATAAGACATAGCGAGGCGGTCATCATAACCGCTAGCCAAGTGAGGATTTTGGCCTCTATGTTCAAACTCTTATGCTTAACAAAATAGGCTAAACCTAGGCTCATAAAGGTGCTCAGCCAGAGGGCGATAGCGGTATATTCCCAATAGTTGCGGATAACTTTGGGCAGTAAAATAAGCGGCAGCAGTAAATAACAGCAGATTTGCATGCTATAAGCGGCTTTGGCAAACCGGGCATCTTTATAGTGGCGACGATACCAATAATGGGCCAAAAGTAAGGCGGTAAATAACTCAATCCGTGCCAGTTTGGCCATGAGCGGCTGGGCGCTAAAGCTAAAACTGTCCGCGAGCGTTATGCCTTCAACGACCTTAAAGAGCAGCGGTAAAAGCAAGAGCCAAGCGGCAAATTCGCTGATAACGAGTTTGTCCTTTGCGCTTAAATACAGCAGTAATAGGCTGACCAGTGGCAAAATGGCGAGGTAGTAATCGCTGCTCAAAAGGTAAGCCGCGAGGATAATTGTCGCCACATAAAAACCGCTTAATAGTTCTTTTAGTATTCTGCAAAGCTGATGTTCTAACGCAGAAAGTGGCGCATGGGTGAATGTTAATAGTCGAATGGCAAAGACTAAGGCGGCGCAACTTAAGGCCAGCGCTATCAGCGAAAAGCCAAAGGCCGACAAAGGTGAAATCGCTAAGGCATCTAACATGCTGGATTCTAAAAGGGTCATGCTATCTAGCACGCTAAACGCATTTAATCCTAAACCCATCAGCAGTAATACATAGGCTTCGGCGCGCACTGAAACTAGCTCTTCCTTGGTGCCAATCCATAACAGTAATAAGGCTTCGAGCAGTAAGACTAAGCCGAGGAAATCATGGCTAAGTAAATACAGCGCCGCGAATCCGGCAAAACTTCCTGCAAAGACTAACAATAAGCCGCTGCGGGCTTTTTCTAAGCGGCTTTTTAGCTGCCAATAGAGGGCTGCACAGATCAGAGCGTTGACCGCAAAGATTTCCCCTGCGAACTCAGTAAATTGCGTTAATTCGAATAGCACAAAGGCGAGCAATGCTATCGGCAGGGCGAGTATACGATGGCTCAGCGTATTGCTTGGTTGTTTATCTTGATGGATAAACTGCTGGGTAAATATTAAGCCGGTGATGCCGTAGAGATAAAAGGTCGCATTAATACTGATAAGCGCCAGCAGACTGCCGCCGCCAAAGTCGGTGAGTGGCAATGGCACAAAATAACTAAAGGCTTCGATGCAGCCAATGTGCAGCAGGGCGGTGATTTCCACTAATAGCGGCCACTTTAACTTACGACTCTGGGCAAGGGCGCCGGCACCAATAAGCAGTAAATAAGGAAGATACAGTAGCGGCGCATAGCTTTGGGATAACAGCATCATAGGCGCGGTTGAGCCGCCGACTAAGGCGATGACGGCAATGACTTTGGCATCTAAGCGCATCGACAGGCCATAACCTGCCAGAGTGATTATTAACAGTAAGATAAAACTCGCGCTATTGGGAATGATTTCAAAATATGGCCCAATAAAGTAAGCGCAGAGAAAGTTAAGGATAAGGCCTAATCCAACTATCCCTGAGCCAAAGTCCGCCATGCCCGCGCGTTTTTGGCGAATAAAAATCCCGCCGGCTATGATAGCGTTCGCGCTGGCAAAACCGAGTAGGGCTTTGCCCAGTTCTGAAAACCAATGGTTGATTGAATATTGCAGTAAATAACCAAAGCCTAAGGTCAGGGTGATGATCCCTGCAACTGTCATCAAGAAGACTGGCCCTAATCCCTTAGCTTGATAATGATGGTAGAAGGATTTGATTTGTTCGGTAATGGCGCCAAAGGGCGCCATGATGGCCGCTAATCCTTGGGATAACAGGTCATCAAATTGACTCGCCACTTGCACGCTTGCCTGTAATTTGACTTCATCACTCAGTTGTTGGCCCTGCGCCTGGTATTCGGTTTTAGCGACTTGTTCTGCTGAGGTATTTTTTGTGTTTCTTTGCCAAGGGTCTCCTTGCACAGCGTTTTGCTGCCATGGGTTGGGTTCTGCAGGAACTGGCGCTACGGGAGCGGACTCAAGGATTGGTGTGTGTATCGCATAGGTTAATGTGGGCGCGTTATCGGCGGCGGGGACCACTGCCGCAATCGATGCAGCACCCGCTGCCATACTGACCGTGGTATCTGAGGCGTCTTCAGTCGTAATTTGCTGACTTAAGGTATCGAGCTTAGTTGAAAATTCTGCCAACTGGCGGCTGAGTGAAGATTGCTGCGATAAATGCAGCGATTGTAATTGTGCCAGCTCAGCTTTTAGTTGGGCGACGTCATCCTTTAACGGCATATCTCAATCCTAGTTAAGTGCCTAATAGCTTAAAATATTTAGCGCTTAATAATTTAAGTACTTAAGCACCTTTGCAATAGGATTGTACTTGCGGCAGGGGATTTCGGCTAGCCATAGCGAGTGTCACAAAGTGCTGATAGTGGAGTAGAACAATATTTTAGCGGGTTAAGTTTAACAAAGAGCCAGACATTGCTGGCCCTGATTAAAGTACTCATAGTGGCAGGAATTAGCGGCAGGATTATTTCTTTTGCGCCTGCAGGATCACAAATTTACCGTTGGAGGCGACTGTGGTGCAGTTTTTAAATAAGCGCTGTAATTTCACATGGTAGGCCAGATGGCGGTTGCCGACGATATGTAAAATACCCCCGTCTTTTAAGTGGCGGCGGGCGTCTAAAAACATCTGCCACGCGATATGATCGGTAATGGCTTCACCTTGATGGAAGGGCGGATTACACAGCACCAGATCCGGTTGCACTTCTTCTGGCAGATGCGTCATGCAGTCGTCCCAATAGAAGTGGCCTTTGTCTGCAGGCAATTGATTACGTGCCCAGTTTGCCTTGGCTGATGCGACCGCCATTTCGGAATCGTCGATAAAGTGGATATCAGCTTCAGGGAATAACTGAGCGGTTCGCAGTCCCAGCACGCCATTGCCACAGCCGAGATCGACAATCGACTTGAAATCTCCTTTCGGCAAATTTTCGAGCATGATGCGTGCGCCAATATCGAGTTTGTTGGCGGCAAACACATTACTTAAGTTGCTGATCTCAAGTTGATATTCAGGTACGGCCCAAGTCACTTCTTTGGCTAATGGTCTGGGTTTACCATCACTGACACAGGTAATTACTCGGGTGTTTTTCCACGCTAAACTAGCGCTTGCTTGGCCTAAATGCTTAGCAAAGACATCGAGCAAGGCGCCATTAATCGATTTGGCTTTGGCTGCCACTAATATACGAGTGCCAGCGGGTAACACTTGCGATAAGCGTGTTAGCTGGTGGGCAAAGTAGCTTAAGTTTTTAGGCAACTTCATCAATACTAAGGCTAAGTTTTCTGGCAAGGTATCGCGGCTGGTAAACCATTGCAGATTATCCAGCGGCAACTGATTGCGGCCATGGTTTTGTTCTGTGCCTAAAAAGCTGGTTCTGGCATCGGTTTCAACACACAGTGGCCAACTTGGATTCAGTTTCGATACACCACAGCTTAAGGCGCCGAAACTGTCGTTGATAATGGCGGTTGGCACGGCGGCTTGCTCTGACTCAATAAGGCTTTTGAGTAAGTGTTCATCGGCGGCATCCCAAGCTTGAAGATTAGATTCCTGCTGAGCTGGATACCGTAAAAGTTCGAGTTCAACACCCGCTACTGAAAATTGTGTTGTCATGTGCCACACTGCGCCAATAAATTAAGGCGCAGATTATCGCAGATTTCATGGCGCAGTGCGACGGCTCAGCATCAAGAGCGAATGTTAGCCCTGCTATGGACGAAGCGGCAAGCAAACGGATCGATAGTTGCGGGGGACAAGTAGGTTGATGGCTAAAGATAATGAGCGGCGTGACAACCAAGGTTACGATTTGTTTTCTGAGCTTGATGCCGCGGCGGATCCTGATTTGCAGTTAAGTTTGAGCATGGCTGAACAAGGTTCGAAAAAAGCTGAGCAACCCATACCGCCCATCACCTTAGTGCGGGGTTATCTTAATGCTGAGCAGCAACTTGCGTTGATGACAGAAGCGCAGACTTATCCCTTAAGCCGCCCTGAAATCCAAGTATTCGGTCAGTTTCACGCAATTCCTCGCCAGCAAGTGTGGTTTGGCGATTTGGGCTGTGACTATTTATATTCAGGACTGTTTATCCGCGCCTTACCTTGGCCTAAATATGCCCAGAAGTTGAGGGATAAGTTAGCGCGGGATTATGGTTTGGCGAGTAATGGAGTATTAGTCAATCGTTACGCCGATGGAAAAGATTGTATGGGCGCCCATAGCGATGATGAACCGGAAATTGCCCGTGGCAGCCATATTGCTTCTATTAGCTTAGGCGCCACGCGGGATTTTGTGCTTAAGCATAAACATAGCCAAACCAAGCACTGCATCAGTTTGCACAGCGGCGATCTGCTAATCATGCACTGGCCTATGCAAAACGATTGGCTGCACAGCTTACCTAAACGTTTGAAAGTAAAAGAGCCCCGCTGGAATTACACCTTTAGGCAACTCATCGTTAATTTCCATGGCTAAATGCCCGTTGTTAAATGACAGCTATTCATTGCCTCCTGTTTATTACTGATGGCGGTGAACGGCCTGCTAAATAAGATGACTTATAAAGTGGTTATTGAGCAGCAAACAGACTAAGTGAATTTGATCTTTTCCGCCTGAAGCAGTACTCTGCGGCCACTGGATTTCCCCATTCTGAGACTCGAATATGTCCAATACTCATGCGCAGGGCACAGTGGCTATCACTATCATGCAGAAGTTAACTGAAGGCTTCTCGCCGACTCACTTAGAAGTGATCAACGAAAGTAATCGTCACCATGTGCCACCGAATTCGGAAACCCATTTCAAAGTTGTGCTCGTGAGTGAGCAGTTTGATGGTTTACGTCTCTTGGCCCGGCATCGATTGGTTAATACTCACTTAGCCCATGAGTTAGCGAATGGCGTGCATGCCTTGTCGATTCACACATTCACTCAAAGTGAATGGGATGCGAATGTACAAGTGCCTAATACGCCAAATTGTCGCGGTTAATTCATCGCTTTCCAATATTTTTAGCTTAGATTTCAAAGCCACTCTCCATAGAGTGGTTTTTTGTTTTAGGTCAAACTAAGGCCATTTTCTGGTTTTACCCCTCGAGTTTCTGGTTTCCCTCACTGTGTTTCTGTGTTAACAATATGTTTTATTTTAAGGGGTTGAGTGGTGCGATTGCAGAGCTCTGTCCTGAGTGCATGTTCACGTCTATTGGCACTATGGGTTCGTTTTATTTCAGGGAGAGTATTAAAAATGCGTAAGTTTGGGAGTGTGCTCGTCTTAATGCTGCTGATGGGGCTGAGCGGTTGTAACCCCGTAGCCAGTGATGCGCAAAACGTAGCCGTTTCCCATGCCGCAACGGATGATCCCCAAGCTATCCCCGCAATTGAATGGCGCCTTGCAACCTCTTGGCCCAAAAACTTCCCCGGTTTAGGTATGGCACCTGAGCGTTTTGCGCATTTAGTCGATGACATGTCTAACGGTCGGTTAAAAATTCAGGTTTATGGCGCGGGGGAATTGATGCCAGCGTTTGCCATCTTTGATGGCGTGAGTCAGGGAAAAATTCAAATGGCCCATGCCGCTTCTTATTACTGGAAAGGTAAGGCGCCCGCTGCGCAGTTTTTTTCATCGATTCCCTTTGGTATGACGGCGCAAGAAATGAACGGCTGGCTTCACTACGGCGGTGGCATGGCATTGTGGGAAGAAGTGTATCGCCCCTTTGGCATCATTCCCCTCGCGGGTGGCAATACGGGCATGCAAATGGGCGGCTGGTTCAATAAACCGATTAATACGATTGCCGATTTTAAGGGATTGAAGATCCGTATGCCGGGCTTGGGTGGCGAAGTATTAAAGCGTGTCGGCGCTATCCCTGTGAATATGGCGGGGCGTGAACTCTATGGTGCGCTACAAACTGGCTCGATTGATGCGGCTGAGTGGGTGGGGCCATTGAACGACCTTGCCTTTGGTCTACATAAAGTGGCGAAGTACTACTATTACCCTGGTTGGCATGAGCCGGGTTCTAATATGGAATTCTTGATTAATAAAGCCGCCTTCGAGAGTTTACCTCAAGATTTACAAGCCATAGTTAAAGTCGCGGCGAGAGCCATTAATCAAGATATGCTCGATGAATACACGACCCGAAACGTGGCCGCCCTTGAAACCTTAGTGAATGATGAAGGGGTGGTGCTTAAAGCGTTTCCACCGAAAGTGTTGTTGGAACTTGAGAAAATTTCTAAACAAGTGATTGAAGAGCAAGCTAATCAAGATCCTTTAATGCGCAAAGTGTACGCCGCCTATCACGCCTACGAGCAAGGTGTACGCCAGTATCATAAAATATCTGAGGATGCTTACAGCCAACAGCGTCAACACTAAATGCGTGCCGTTTTTAGCACTCACTGTCACATTAACAGCTGATTTATATGAGATGATTTCATCTTAAATTATCTTGTTATCGGCGTAATTCATTTGGTGTTATGCTTGCAAGCCATAAATAGACAGTTACAGTGGCGTTGATGTCGCCCTGAGAATTTGGAGATCCCTATGCCATTACTTGATAGCTTTACCGTCGATCATACTCGAATGAATGCCCCAGCAGTTCGTGTTGCTAAGCACATGAGCACGCCAAAGGGCGATGCGATTACGGTATTCGATCTACGTTTTTGCGCACCGAATAAAGATATTCTCAGTGAGCGTGGTATTCACACTCTGGAGCATTTATTCGCTGGCTTTATGCGTGACCATTTAAATGGTAGCAATGTTGAGATCATCGATATTTCGCCAATGGGATGTCGTACCGGCTTTTATATGAGTTTGATTGGAGAGCCGACTGAGCGCCAAGTGGCCGATGCGTGGTTAGCTTCGATGGAAGATGTGCTTAAAGTGGTTGAGCAGTCTGAAATCCCTGAGCTGAACGAATACCAATGCGGTACGTATGAGATGCATTCGTTAGAGCAGGCACAAGATATCGCCCGTAATATTATTGCGGCTGGCGTGAGTGTGAATCGCAATGATGATTTGAAATTAAGCGACGAAATTCTAGGTAATCTGTAACGGTTTGCACTCTTACTTGTATAAGAGTGCTTAGCCAGTAAATTCAGTTTCTTAAAGTTAATGAGAGAAAGCGACGAGAGTCGCTTTTTTTTTCAAACAAATTCAGCTATTTTACAAGTTAATAACAAAAACACCGTACGCTAACAAAATTTTTGGGAGCTTGGTATGCCTAGTCGTTACTTCACAGTATCACTCTGTGCAATGTCTGTATCTCTTGCCTGTTCTAACACAACGCTCGCCGATGATTTCCACAGTCAAATGCTTGAACTGAACCTGCTCAATGACACATTCCACTCCACTGCTGACAGTTTAGCCTTAGGCCAGTTAACGGCTTTGACGGTTTTACCTGCGGATCTTAACGGAAATCCAGCAAGCATTAGTATGCGCAGCGCGAGTCAAGGCGTGGCCGTATTGCAAGATAGAGTGTATTTCTCACCTGCGCCATATTCTGCGCCGCAATTACAACTATTGCCCAATCTGCTGCAACAACAGAGTGTCACCGTCACGCCAATGGCGAACATGGCTGTTGGTGGGCAAGGGGCGTTTGGGGTGGTGAGTTATCAAACCTTACCTGTGGCCGAACAAGCGGAAAACAGTAAGGTAACGCTCGAAGGCAATACCGATGCCGATTACAGTGTCGATGTGAATTGGGGCGTGAAGCAAAAAGAATACGGCATGATACTCGCGGTTAACTACAGTGATGCTAGTGGCGCGGATCGCTTGCTTAACGGTCAAGATACTGACCGCCAAACCACTGATATCTTATTTAAAATCAATGCTGCGAGTTTATTAGGTGCCAGAAGTCCGCAGGTGACTGAGTTTACCTACCAGTTCCTCGATGATGATAGCTATCGCTCCCAACTCGGCTTAACACCAGCAGATTGGCAACAAGATCCTATGAGTTTGTATTCAGCCACTGCGGCAGATAAGCACCAAGGGCGACACCATAAGTATCAATTGTCACACCAAGTTGCGTTAAGTGGTGGGCATAAGGTCATCACGGACTTTTATTATCAATCCTATTCGCAGCAATTAAATCAACTTAATCAATTTGATGGGCAAATGCTCGATACCCAGAGTTTAGCAGCGCTGGCCGCATTTGAACGGCAGCCGACAGTCGATGGCGTCGCGGTCGCTTCGTTACAACAAGACAATGATTTTAGCTCCTTTGGGGTACAAACTGAGTCCGTGAATCAATATGGCGCCCATCAAATTAGTTTGAGTGCCCGTTACCATACTGATAAAGCTGAGATGCACCTTGGTGAACAGCAAAGTCTATGGCAGCAGGACTTGAGTCTAGTGAGTGATGCGCCCGATGCGCTGTTGGCTTATACCGATGATGCGACCGCATTCACCTCGGCCATCGATTCCTTGTTTAATTGGGACGGATTGCAGCTCAAACTCGCGCTTGCCTATGAAAAAGTGGACGTCAATCGCGAGGTCAATCTAGCCTACGCCGGACTCGAAGCGGCGGATTTTTCTGATAGCGATTGGATGCCACAGCTTGGCGTTTTATATCATGCTGGAGATTGGCGCTTTAGTGCAGATATTCGACGCTCCTGGACCGCCGCGAGTGCGGGGAATCTTGAGCAAGAAGCGCAAGTGTCGCTGCAATATCAAGTCAGCGCCCAATATGCTAGCGAGCATTTTAGTGCTGATATTAAAACCTACATTCAAGATTTTGATAACCTGCATGTCAATTGCGATGCGTATACCCAATGCGCCGACAGCCGTTTGTGGGTTCAAGGCAATGTCGTGGATGTGCAGACCAAAGGGGTTGAGCTGAATCTTGGCTATCAATGGGAACTGGGCAGTGTGCAGTTGCCTTTGGCGTTAAATTATCAGTATTCGAATGCTGAGTATCAAACTAATAGCTGCAATGAAATTCAAGGCTGCGTCGTGGCTGGCGATAGGGTGGCGTGGTTACCCGAGCAGCAGCTGCAGTTGAGTGCTGGAATGAAGTATGCCGAATATGAACTGAACGCGAATGTCTTTTATCAATCGGAGCGGGAAATGGGCCAATTTGGCGCCGAATTACAGTCTGTCGCTGCACAATGGCGGGTAGATTTAGCGGCGAATTATCATTTTAACAGTCACCATGAGATTTATTTTCGGATAGAAAACCTCTTAGATGAGACATTAGTCACAACAGCATCAAATAGCGGAATTCGATCGGAAAATGGACGTATTAGCTATTTAGGTTATCAATGGCGCTTTTAAGTTGAATTTTATTTCGTTTGAATTTAAATCAATTGAAACAAATAAGATCGATTTAAGACGCGTTTAGTGGATGTTTCGACTTTTTGCTAAATTAAATCTTTAATTATTAATGCTATAGTACCCAGTGGCCGTAATATTCTCTCTTTCTGATCCGTCACTAGGTCGGAAGGCGAACGCTGTAGCGCATGATTCTTTTCAATCCATTTTTTAGGTTTGAAATCACCTATAATTTTCGTGGCGATGCCAAGTCAATTGGGGTAAAATGCGCGCGACCAGCGTGATTGCGATCGCATTTCTGTGATAAATCTGCGCTAGCTCAATGCAGTAGGTTTTGTTTAAAACCTAAGTATTTAGCAGGAACGCGGCGCATTGTCTTTCCTTCAAACGTAGTGCTTGTGGATATGATTACAATTAAGAAAGGATTGGAACTGCCTATAGCAGGCGGACCAGAGCAAGTTATCCATAATGGCCCAGCCATTAAACATGTAGCTACTTTGGGTGAAGAGTATATTGGCTTACGTCCAACGATGAAAATCAAAGTGGGCGATAAAGTACAAAAAGGCCAGGTTCTTTTTGAAGATAAGAAGAATTTAGGCGTTAAATATACGGCTTTAGCCAGTGGTACTATATTAGACATTAACCGGGGCGCCCAGCGTGTTCTGCAGTCTGTTGTCATTGCAGTGGAAGGAAACGAAAGCGTTGCCTTTGCTAAATATGATGCCACTGCACTCGATACGCTCGACTCGCAGTTAGTCCGTGACAATCTGATCGAATCAGGTTTATGGACAGCATTGCGTACTCGTCCTTTTAGCAAAGTTCCTGCTGTAGACTCTTCTGCTGCTGGTATTTTTGTAACCGCAATAGATACTCAACCTCTTGCCGCTGATCCCGTTGTGGTGATCCGTGAGCATAAAGAAGATTTTGCTAATGGTCTTAAGGTCTTAGCAAGACTTACTGACGGTAAAGTTTACCTTTGTAAAGCGCCTGGCGCTGATATTCCTGCTGCAAACGCCCAAGTTGAAGAATTTGCTGGTGTGCACCCTGCAGGATTAGTCGGTACTCATATTCACTTCTTATTGTCTGCCTCTGCAAAACGTACCGTTTGGCATATTGGTTACCAAGATGTAATAGCAATTGGTCAGCTATTTACGACGGGTGAACTCAATACCGAACGTGTTATTGCGATCGCAGGCCCTAAAGCGGCTAAGCCAAGACTCGTACGCACTGTTGTGGGCGCGAGTATGACTGAATTAACCGCAGGTGAAGCCTTAGATGGTAATGTTCGTCTGATTTCAGGCTCTGTTCTGAATGGTCGTACAGCCGTTGGCCCACAAGGGTATTTAGGTCGTTACCATGTTCAAGTAAGTCTGTTAGAAGAAGGTACAGAGAAAGAATTTTTAGGCTGGGTATTACCAGGCTCAGACAAATATTCTATCACTCGTGCATTCTTAGGACATCTTGCTCCTTCTCGTCTGTTCAGTATGACGACCAGTACTGGTGGTTCAGACCGCGCTATGGTGCCAATTGGTAACTATGAGCGTGTAATGCCATTGGACATTCTTCCTACTATGTTGTTGCGTGACTTAATTTCAGGTGACTTTGACGGTGCTGCCACTTTAGGCGCGTTAGAGTTAGATGAAGAAGATCTCGCACTGTGTACGTTCGTATGTCCAGGCAAGTATGACTACGGTTCATATCTGCGTGACTGTCTAGATACGATCGAGAGGGAAGGCTAATGAGCTTGAAAGATTTTTTCGAACGTATTGAACCCGACTTTGAAAAAGGCGGTAAATACGAAAAGTTTTATGCCCTATTCGAAGCGGCATACACAATTTTTTATACCCCAGGTAAAGTGAACAAGGGCAAAACCCACGTTCGCGATAACCTCGACCTAAAACGTATGATGATTACGGTTTGGGCTTGTGCTTTCCCAGCGATGTTCGTGGGTATGTACAACGTAGGTTTACAAGCTCAATTAGCTTTAGTGGCTGGTTTTGCTACACCTGACGTATGGCAAGTGAGCTTGTTCAGCATGTTCGGTACCGAACTGACGGCAAACTCTGGCTGGCCTGCGCTAATGTGGTATGGCGCCTGTTTCTTCCTACCTATCTACGCGGTGACCTTCGCCGTCGGTGGTATCTGGGAAGTGCTGTTTGCCTCTATCCGCGGTCATGAAGTCAACGAAGGTTTCTTCGTTACCTCTATCCTGTTCGCTTTAACGCTGCCAGCAACTATCCCATTATGGATGGTGGCGCTGGGTATCACCTTCGGTGTGGTCGTGGCGAAAGAAGTGTTCGGTGGTACAGGGCGTAACTTCTTAAACCCAGCGCTAGCGGGTCGTGCCTTCCTGTTCTTCGCTTATCCGTTGAACATGTCGGGCGATACCTCATGGGTTGTGGCTGACGGCTACTCAGGTGCGACTGCACTGAGCCAAGCTGCAGCGGGCACATTAGATTATGCAATTAACCAAAACTGGTGGGATTCGTTCTTCGGATTCATTCCTGGTTCTGTTGGTGAAGTGTCTACATTAGCGATTCTGTTAGGTGGTTTGGTCATCATCTACACCCGTATCGCTTCATGGCGCATTGTTGGCGGTGTAATGGTCGGTATGATTGCCATTTCTACTCTGCTTAACTTTGTCGGTAGCGACACTAACCCAATGTTTGCAATGCCTTGGTACTGGCACTTAGTGTTAGGTGGTTTTGCGTTTGGCATGATGTTTATGGCGACAGACCCAGTGTCAGCGTCATTCACTAACCAAGCTAAATGGGCATACGGTATCTTGATCGGTGCAATGGCTGTGTTTATCCGCGTGATTAACCCTGCATTCCCTGAAGGCATGATGTTGGCAATTCTGTTTGCTAACTTGTTCGCGCCATTGTTCGACCACTTCGTGGTTCAGGCAAATATCAAGCGGAGGATTGCCCGTGGCTAGTAATAAAGATTCGTTCGGCAGAACCTTATTTATCGTCGTTGGCCTATGTCTGATTTGTGCGATATTTGTGTCTACTGCAGCAGTGTTACTGAGACCGACTCAAGCAGAAAATAAACTGCTCGATAAGCAAAAGTACATTCTGGAAGCCGCTGGTCTTATCGATACTAAAGCTGGCAAGGTCACCAAAGCGCAAATTCTGGATACTTACGGCAAACACATCGAAGCTAAATTGGTCGATTTAAAAACGGGTGCTTGGGTTGAGGGTGTTAATGCTGACACTTTTGATCAACGTAAAGCGTCTCGTGATGTGAAAACCTCATTTGTGCCTGAGAACGACATTGCTTCAGTGAAACGCGTAGCGGATAACGCTGTGGTTTATCTTGTTCGTGATGAGCAAGGTAAATTAACGAGTGTGATCCTGCCAATCCATGGTTATGGCCTTTGGTCTACTATGTATGCCTTCCTTGCTATGGATGCTGATCTAAACACAGTGCAAAGCTTAGTCTACTATGAGCAAGGCGAAACGCCGGGCTTAGGTGGCGAAGTGCAAAATGCTCAGTGGAAAGCGAAATGGCATGGCAAAAAGTTATTTGATGAGCAAGGTAACATTGCTATCAGCGTAACGAAAAACCCAGCTGTTGCTAGCACTGAATACGGTGTAGACGCATTATCTGGCGCAACCTTAACGAGTAACGGTGTGCAACATTCACTGACATTCTGGTTAGGGAAAGAAGGTTTTGCGAGTTTCATTGAAAAAGCACGCAATGGAGGTCTCAACTAATGTCTGACGCTAAAGAACTGAAACAGGTTCTGACCGGACCTATAGTCAACAACAACCCGATTGCTTTACAAGTACTTGGTGTATGTAGTGCATTAGCGGTAACGAGCAAGCTCGAAACTGCACTGGTAATGGCGTTGGCGTTAACTGCGGTAACAGCGTTTTCGAACCTGTTTATCTCAATGATCCGTAATCATATTCCAAGCAGTGTACGTATTATCGTACAGATGACCATTATTGCCTCTTTGGTAATCGTGGTTGACCAATTGCTGCAGGCTTATGCTTATCAGATCTCTAAGCAGCTGTCGGTATTCGTCGGTCTGATTATTACGAACTGTATCGTAATGGGTCGTGCCGAAGCTTACGCGATGAAAACACCGCCAATGATGAGCTTTATGGATGGTATCGGTAACGGTTTAGGTTACGGTGCGATTCTGTTAGCTGTTGGCTTCGTACGTGAACTGTTTGGTAACGGTTCTCTGTTCGGTGTTGAAATCCTGCACAAGATCTCTGATGGCGGCTGGTACCAACCAAACGGTCTGCTACTACTGCCTCCGAGTGCGTTCTTCCTGATCGGTGTTTTGATTTGGATTATTCGTACCTATAAGCCAGAGCAAGTTGAAGCAAAAGGGTAAGTGCGATGGAACATTATATTAGCCTGTTAATTCGCTCTGTTTTCATTGAAAACATGGCACTGGCCTTCTTCCTAGGTATGTGTACTTTCTTGGCTGTGTCTAAGAAAGTCACTACAGCCATGGGCCTAGGGATTGCGGTAGTTGTAGTGTTAACTATCTCTGTCCCAGCAAACCAAGTTATTTATCAAGGGCTGCTAGCTCCTGGTGCACTTGCTTGGGCTGGCGCACCTGAAGCTGACTTAAGCTTCTTGAAATTCATTACCTTTATCGGTGTGATTGCGGCTTTGGTTCAAATTCTGGAAATGGCACTGGACAAGTACTTTCCACCTTTGTACAACGCATTAGGTATTTTCTTACCTTTGATCACAGTGAACTGCGCGATTTTTGGTGCGGTATCATTCATGGTTGAGCGTGACTACAAGTTAGGCGAGAGTGTGGTGTTTGGTTTCGGCTCAGGAGTGGGTTGGGCATTAGCTATCGTATTGATGGCCGGTATCCGTGAGAAGCTGAAGTATGCCGACGTGCCTAACGGCCTACGTGGTTTAGGGATTACCTTTATCACCGCTGGTTTGATGGCCTTAGGTTTCATGTCGTTTTCTGGTGTGTCTCTGTAAGAGACACATAACGGCTTCTTGAATTGGACCTTCTAAGGATAAGTTAATGGATATTCTTGGTATTTTTAAATCTACTCCGCTCGAGGTTTACCTCGGTGTGAGTATGTTTACTGCTATCGTCCTCATCTTGGTATTAGTGATTTTATTCGCTAAGTCTAAGTTAGTGGCTAGCGGTGACATCACGATCGGCATTAATGACGATCCTGAAAAAGCAATTACAACCGGTGCTGGCGGTAAGTTGTTAGGCGTTTTGGCTAACAGCGGTATCTTCGTATCGAGTGCATGTGGTGGCGGTGGCTCATGTGGCCAATGTCGCGTAGTGATTAAGTCTGGCGGCGGTGATATTCTGCCAACAGAACTTGACCACATTAGCAAAGGTGATGCCCGTAAAGGCTGTCGTCTTTCTTGTCAGGTTAACGTTAAGAACGATATGGAAATCGAGCTTGACGAAGAAATCTTCGGTATCAAAAAATGGGAATGTGAAGTTATCTCTAACGATAACAAAGCCACTTTCATTAAAGAACTGAAGCTGCAAATTCCTGATGGCGAATCTGTACCCTTCCGTGCTGGCGGTTATATTCAAATCGAAGCACCTGCTCACCATGTTAAATATGCAGATTTCGACGTACCTGCACAATACCGTGGCGACTGGGAACACTTCGGTTTCTTCAATCTTGAATCTAAGGTTGATGAAGAAACGATTCGTGCATACTCAATGGCTAACTACCCAGAAGAGTTCGGTATTATTATGCTGAACGTGCGTATTGCTACGCCTCCACCACGTAACCTGACTCTGCCTTGCGGTAAGATGTCATCTTACATTTGGAGCTTAAAAGCTGGCGATAAAGTGACAATTTCTGGCCCATTCGGTGAATTCTTCGCGAAAGATACCGATGCAGAAATGGTGTTTATCGGCGGTGGTGCGGGTATGGCGCCAATGCGTTCGCACATCTTCGACCAACTGAAGCGTCTTCAGTCTAAACGTAAGATGAGCTTCTGGTACGGTGCACGTTCTAAACGTGAAATGTTCTACGTAGAAGATTTCGACGGCCTTGCGGCTGAGAATGACAACTTCGTATGGCATGTGGCCCTTTCAGATCCTCAACCAGAGGATAACTGGGATGGTTACACAGGTTTTATTCATAACGTATTGTATGAAAACTATCTGAAAAACCATGATGCACCAGAAGATTGTGAGTTCTACATGTGTGGACCTCCAATGATGAACGCTGCCGTAATTGGTATGTTGAAAAATCTTGGTGTCGAAGACGAAAACATCTTGTTGGATGACTTCGGCGGCTAATGTTCATTAGTCCTAGATAGAAAAGTTGCAGATGTTGAGGATAATCTCTCATCTGCAACTTTTGCATTTAAGGGCCCAAATAAGAGTAGTAGGTCACTATGTTTCAGACCTTAAAGAGCAATACCTCAGTTTTAAAGCATTCATTTAACTGGCTAGTCCTCGTAGGGCTGGCCTTTTTTGTTTCAGCCTGCTCGAAGCAGAACGAGGTCATTTCATTAGCGGGCAGCACTATGGGGACGACTTATCACATTAAAGTCGTGCCGAATGAGCAGATGCCGACGGCGCAATTACTTCAAGCGGAAATTGATTTAGCCCTTGAGCTAGTCAATGACCAGATGTCGACGTATCGCCCAAATTCAGAATTATCCCGTTTCAACCAATTGCCATTGGAGCAAAGCGTTGAAGTTTCAGCGGATACCATCAAAGTGGTGCAAGAGGGAATACGCTTATATCAAGTGACGGATAAGGCACTTGATATTACCTTAGGTCCTTTAGTTAACCTGTGGGGATTTGGTCCTGATAAGCGCCCAACTAAGGTTCCGACTCAGGCCGATATCGATGCGGCGAAAGCCAAAACCGGTATTAGTGAGCTTTCGATAGAAGGTCATCGTTTAAGTAAGCATAACGCGCATTTGTACGTAGACCTGTCATCAATCGCCAAAGGGTTTGGGGTTGATAAAGTGGCTTCCATTCTCGATAAATACCACGCGACTGGGTATTTAGTTGAAATTGGCGGTGAGCTGAGCATTAAAGGTGCTAAAGGCGATGGTAGCTCTTGGCGCGTTGCCATAGAGCAACCGACCGATGATGGCTCAGAAGCCGTACAGCAGGTTATCTCACCAGGGACTATGGCGATGGCGACCTCGGGCGATTATCGTAATTATTATGAGGAAGACGGCCAACGTTTTACCCATATAATTGATCCACGTACCGGTTTGCCAATCAATCATAAGCTAGCATCTGTGACCGTATTGCATCAGAATTGCATGACTGCCGATGGTTTTGCGACGGCTATGATGGTTTTAGGTACAGAAGCATCATTGGAGCTTGCCAAGAAGGAACACTTGGCGATAATGCTAATTGAAAAGCAAGGCGAAGGATTTAAAGTCTATTACAGTGACGCCTTCAAGCCTTTCCTTAAGTAGTTGGAGTTAACATGAGCACTTTTATCGCGGCATTTGTAGTTTTATTACTGTTCTTTTTGCTGATGTCGATAGGTTATCTCATCAAGCGCAAAGCCGTCGAGGGAAGCTGTGGCGGTTTAGGTGTTCTAGGGATTGAAAAAGCGTGTGATTGTGATGATCCTTGTGACAAACGTAAACGTCGTATGGCCGCTGAAGAAGCGCGCCGTGAGAAGTTAACCAAAGACCGTATTATTTAATATTCTCTCAATCGCCAGTTTCGACAATAGCCTCCTATCTGGAGGCTATTTTTTTGCATGAAACTTATCAAGCTATACCATCCAATTAAATTTATCCTTGGGTTATGAGGGAGATAGCGCGTTAATCTAAGCAGGAATGAGAATGCTTTTCATCATTAAGTGGGTGAAATATAAAGATAATTTGAGTTGGTCGATAAATTGTACTAGGCTAGAAGCTTGATTTAGATCAATCTTTTCACGCTTACCAAGGATAGTAACTTATGAAAGGTCATCCTAAAGTGGTTGGGCAACTGAATCGGGTGCTTACCTGTGAGTTGACCGCCATCAATCAATATTTCCTCCATGCCCGCATGTTTAAACATTGGGGCTTAGAGAAGTTAAACCACGTCGAATACAAAAAATCCATCCAAGATATGAAGCATGCCGATAAGCTCATCGAGCGAGTGCTGTTTTTGGAAGGTCTGCCTAATCTGCAACAACTCGAAAAACTTCGCATTGGTGAACATAGCCAAGAGATGCTCGATTGCGATCTGGCCATGGTGCAAGAGCAGCTTACATTGCTGCGTGATGCGATCAGCTTGTGTGAAGCTGAACAGGACTATGTGAGCCGCGATCTGCTGGAAGATATTCTCGAAGACGAAGAAGAGCACTTAGATTGGCTTGAGTCGCAGCAAGAGCTCATTACGCTAACCGGGATTCAAAATTATCTACAATCGCAAATTAGCGACCAATAGGAGCAAAATATGAAAGGCGATAAAGACGTCATCGATGCGTTAAATCGACTCCTAACGGGAGAACTCTCGGCAATGGATCAGTATTTTGTCCATGCCCATATGTACGAAGATTGGGGCCTGAATGAACTCTATGAGCGTATCGCTCATGAGTCAGATGATGAGAAAGCCCATGCAGCCAAATTAGTGCAGCGCATTTTATTCCTCGAAGGTACACCCAATGTTGCCGCCCGTGAGGCGTTGAACATAGGTAAAGATGTAGAAGAGATGCTACGTAATGATCTCGCCTACGAATACAAGGTCGCGGACGATTTGCGCAAAGTGATTGCACTGTGTGAGCAGAAGCAAGATTACCAGACCCGCGAAATCCTTGAAGTATTACTCGACGATACAGAGTCTGACCATATGTATTGGCTCGAAAAACAACTTGGGCTTATCGACCGTGTTGGGTTGCAAAACTACCTACAAACTAAGATGTAATCACTAAATCGAGATCAGCGGGAGTGTCTCGCTGATCCTATTTCTACCGCTTCCTATTTATCCAATCTGTATATAGTCTATCTGACTGTAAAACTCTGCCTCTACAAACTCATCCTCTGCAAAATATCTTAAATTTAGCGAATCCTGTTATAAAGCCAATGTCCTTTCTTTACAAATACTTATTTACGTTTTTTATGGCGATTTCATCTGTTGTTAACAGGTAAAAATTGTTACCGTGTAAAACTATTTTTGCGAGCCATATTGTTAACTTGTTGGCCAGCCAGACGGGAAGATTGATGGGATATATGAAACGTTCTCTAAGTTTGCAGTTAGTGGTGACTATCGTTGGAGCGCTTGCTGTACTGCTTACCTTAGTCGCCGCTTTGTTGGTAACGAAAGAAAGTGATAACACGCGAAAGCAAGTCGATGCGGATATTTCGGCGTTAGTTGCCTTAAAAGCCAATGAGATCAGCGGCTACTTTATTGCTAAGGGCCAAGTGATCCATTCAGTATTTGCCGAGCCGGGTTTAGTCAAATGGTTTACTCAGTATCACGCCCGTGGCAGTCATCTCGCGGCTGATCGCCATTATCAAGACATTATTGCTTACTTTAAGTCTTTCTCCGATCGCGATAGCGATGTTAAGTCGGTGTTTTTTGGCTCGGCCAATACCTTCGAGTACTTTGACCTTAATGGCCGCTTCGATGGCGACCCAGATTACTACACCAACAAACGACCTTGGTGGCAGGAGGCGATTGACCAGCGTGGCTTGTTTGTTGGCGATCCTGCGGTCGATGCGAACGATGGTTCAATTTCTGCCACGGTTAAAACCCCTGTTTATGCTGCCAATGGTGAGCTGATTGGGATCGGCGGCATGGATATCTTGATTGATACTATTGGTAAATCCCTGCTGGCACCGATCAAATACCGTGACTTTGGCCAAGCTTTCTTGATGACAGACGAAGGCAAGTTGGTGTATTTCGCTGGTTTTTCAGAACGTTTCCCGCCGGGTTCTTTGGCAAATCAAGTGGACACTCAGTTTAAGCAGACCTCAGGGTTTTCGGCATTAAGACAACAGATGCAAAGGGAAGCGCAAGGGTTTGCTAACGTTACGTTCAATGGCGTGCCCCAGCGGGTGAGCTTTGTGACTGTGGGCGGCGATTATCCCAAACAAAAGTGGCACTTAGCCTTTATGTTGCCCCACGAAGTGATTGAAGCGCCAGTGACCGCTGCGTTCTGGAATGCCAGTATGGTCGCCATTGGTATCATGCTGCTAATGGGCGTGACGGTATGGTTGATGTTGCTACCCTTTAGACGTCAACTCGCTAAGTTATTGGATGCGATGGAAGATATTGCCGAAGGTGACAGTGATTTATCAAAACGTATTCTAATGGCTCGAGAAGACGAGTTAGGCAAACTTGGCGATGCCTTTAACCGCTTTGCCGAGAAAGTGCAGCACATGTTGTTGGATACGCGCAGTTTAACCCAAGAGGTGGGCTCGGGCGTTATTGATGCGCGGCAAATCTGTGATTTAGCCGTATCGTCGGTCTCATCGCAAAAGCAGCAGATAGATTCGGTTGCCACCGCCGCAACGCAAATGGCGCAAACCAGCCAAGAAATGGCTGTCAGTGCCCAGCGTGCCAATGATTTTGCCCAGAAGGCGCAAACTCAAGCCCACGACGGTACACAGATTGTTTCCCGTGCGACCGAAGGGATGAAGGCGCTGTCAGAGCAAGTGATTGCCGCGGCGAAAGTGATTAAACACTTACGCAATAGTTCAGAGCAAATCGGTGAAGTCTTGAGTGTGATCCGTAATATTGCCGAGCAAACCAATCTATTGGCATTGAATGCGGCGATTGAAGCGGCGCGTGCAGGTGAGCAAGGCCGCGGTTTTGCTGTCGTGGCCGACGAAGTGCGCACGCTGGCATCGCGTACCCAAGATTCTACCGCCAACATTCAAGGTATTATTCAAACCTTACAACAGAGTGCATTGCAGGCTGAGCAAGTGATGGAATCGGGTGTCGAGCAGGCGAAAGCGGGGCAAGACTTAACGACCCAAGTCGAAGCGGCACTGAATGATATTGCCACGGCGATTATGTCAATTCAGCAGCAAACGGTTGAAATAACCGTGGCAATCGATCAGCAAGCTGTGGCGGCCGAGGAAGTGGCGCTCAATGTCGATAATGTGCGGGGATTGTCGGATCAGTCTTTGCTGTCGAGTCAGGACTTGTCGCAAAGCTTGCAAGGTTTTGAGGATATGACCCGCGCACTCACTCGCAACATCGGTCAATTTAAGATTTAAGCATAAGTTGGTCAGTAAACTATTTGCTCACTGACCATCAGCTCAATCACGGCATTACTCATAGTGCACTCACAAAAGGAGCTTAGGCTCCTTTT